>DAITOH010000071.1:0-7408 GCA_036834225.1 Thiobacillaceae bacterium
GGGGACAGGCGGCTCCTCGCCGCCCGCCCGGGCCGTCTCGGCCGGCGGGAATTCCTCGTAGAAATACTCCAGGCGCCCCCCCGCCTGCTCCGAGAGCGGTACCCCCGTGCGGGCATCCACCTTGACCACGAGGATGCCGGGCGGCATCGTGTAGGGCCGGTCCGGCACGCCCTGCAGCACCCGGGCCATGTAGCTCATCCAGATCGGCAGGGCGGCGACCGAGCCGGTCTCGCCGCCACCCATGGGCCGCGGCTGGTCGTAGCCCACCCAGGCGACAGCCACGCGGGTCGGGTTGTAGCCGGCGAACCAGGCGTCCCGGTGGTCGTTGGTGGTGCCAGTCTTGCCGGCCAGATCGCTGCGTCCCAGGCTCATGGCGGCGGTGGCGGTGCCGCGGCGGACCACATCCTGCAGCATGGTGGTCATGATATAGGCGTTGCGCGCATCCAGGACACGCTTTACGGGCGGGCTCTGGAAGGACGCTATCACCCGGCCCGTATTGTCCGTGATGCGGGTCATGAGATAGGGCCTAACCAGGTGGCCGCCGTTGGCGAATACGCTGTAGGCGGTGGCCATCGCCAACGGCGTGACCTCGCCGGCCCCCAGTGCCATGGTCAGATAGGGCGGGATGTGCGCCATGTCGAAGCCGAAGCGGGCCACGTGCTGACGCGCGCTATTGATGCCGACGCTCTGCAGCAGCCGGATGGAGACAAGGTTTTTCGACTTGCGCAGCGCATCGCGCAGGGTCATGGGGCCTTCCATGGTGCCATCGAAGTTCTTCGGTTCCCAAAGCACGCCACCGGTCTCGGACGGGGGCAGGCTGATGGGGGCGTCATCTAGGACCGTTGCCGGGGTAAGACCACGGTCCAGGGCGGCGGAGTAGATGAAGGGCTTGAAGCTGGAACCCGGTTGCCGCCAGGCCTGGGTGATACGGTTAAACTGGTTGCGGCTGAAATCGAAACCGCCGACCAAGGCGCGGATGGCACCGTTTTCGGGCGACAGGGCGACTAAGGCCGCCTCGACCTGCGGCAGATAAGTCAGCTGCCAGTTCTTGCCGTCCAGGCGCACGACGCGGATCACCGAACCACGGCGCAGGCGCTTCTCGGCTGGCATCTTGGTCGACAGGAAACGCTGGGCGAACTTCAGCTCGCTTGTGCCAAGCTCGATGGTCTCGCCGCTGCCCAGACGCGCCAGGATGCCCTTCTTGTCGATGGCTAAGACTACGGCGGGCAGCAGCCCGCCCACCTCCTGCAGGTCGGGCAGATGGGTGTCGAGATAGTCGTTCGCCGCCTTGGGGTCAGCGGGCAGTTCCAGCTGTGCCTCCGGACCGGCATAACCGCGGCGGCGGTTAAAATCCACCAAGCCCTTGAGCACGGCGTAGGCGGCGGCCTGCTGCTCCGAGCGGCGGATGGTCGTGTAGACCTTCATGCCGCTGACATAGATCTGGTCGCCGTAGCGCTGATACATGTATTGGCGTACTAGTTCCGCCACATGATCGGCCGGCACCTCGAACCCCCGCGACGAATGGCGGATACGCAGACGTTCGGCAACCGCCTGGTCGTGTTGCGCCTGGGTGATGTAGCCCAGCTTGAGCATGCGTGCGAGCACATAGCGCTGCCGGGCCTTAGCACGGGTCGGGTTGACCACCGGATTGTAGGCCGAGGGGGCCTTGGGCAGGCCCGCCAGCATGGCCGCTTCGGCGAGGCTCAGGTTTTTTAGCGGCTTGCCGAAATAGATTTGGGCAGCCGCCGCGAAGCCGTAGGCACGCTGCCCCAGGAAGATGTGATTGATGTAGAGCTCGAGGATTTCGTTCTTGGTGAGGGCATGTTCGATCTTGATTGCCAGCAGGGCCTCATTGATCTTGCGCCAGAAGGTCTTTTCGGAAGACAGGAAGAAGTTGCGCGCCACCTGCATGGTGATGGTGGAGGCGCCCTCCTTGGCGCCGCCGGAAACGATGTTGGACCATGCCGCACGCAGCACGCCCAGGGTATCGACACCGCCATGTTCGTAGAAACGCTCGTCCTCCGCCGCCAGGATGGCCTGACGCAGGTAGACCGGGGTTTCGTCCAGGTGTACCACGGCGCGCCGCTCCTCACCGAATTCGCCGAGCAGGGCGCCATCCTCGGAATAGATGCGCAGCGGCATCTTGGGGCGGTAGTCGGTCAGTGCCTCCAGGCTGGGCAGCGACGGATAGATCAGGGCGGCGGACAGCCCGGCGATGGCCGCGGCAACCAGGCCAAGACCGAGCAGACCGGCCAGGAGATACAATCCCCAACGCTTGAGCATGGTGGTGCTATGGATGGCGATCGGACGCCAAGGAGAGGAGAAATTCGGTTGTGCGAAAAATCAAGTTGTAGCTAGGATTTGCCGCGGATAATTAATCAAGTACCTAAACCAGGCTTCGGGAAGGGAACATCACTTGCAACTGAGCACGCTAATCCGCCGCCACAAACCCCTGATCGGGGTGGATATTAGCTCATCGGCGGTAAAAATGCTCGAACTGGCCAAGAGCGGACGCGGCATGCTGAGGGTAGAGCGGTATTCCATTGCCAGGCTGCCCAAGGATGCCCTGGCCGACGGCGGCATCGCCAAGCCGGAGCTAGTGGAGGAGTGCCTGTACAACGCCTGGAAGGCGATGGAGACGAAGACCCGCGACGTAGCCCTCGCCCTGCCGGCCGCGGCGGTCATCACCAAAAAGATCCTGTTGCCTCAGGGTGCCAGTGAGCTGGACATCGAGACCCAGATCATGGCAGAGGTCAACCAAATGGCCCCTTTTCCCCTGGACGAGGTGAGCTTTGATTATCAGATCCTGGGTCCCTCAACACGCACGCCGGAGGAGAACGAGGCCCTGATCGTCGTGTCTCGACGCGAACGGCTGGAGGAACGCGTGGCGCTGGCCGAGGCAGTCGGGCTCAAGGCGGTGATCGTGGATGTGGACAGCTTTGCCACCCTGAACGCCTACGAGCAAATCGCCTATCAGCTGCCCGACAACGGCCGCAATCAGACCGTGGCCATCATCGACATCGGTGCCAACACCACGCATGTGAGCATGGTGCATGACAACCAGCTGGTCTACCAGCGCGATCACGCCGTGGGGGGCTATGTGCTAACCCAGGAGATCGCTCGCCGTTACAACCTGCCCACAGACGAGGCCGAGGACGCCAAGCGCAAGGGTCTACTGCCCGACAGCTACGAATCCGAGGTGCTGCAGCCCTTCCTGGATACGGTCGCTCTGGAGATCGGACGGGCCCTGCAGTTGTTCTTCGGCGCCACCTCCTACCACAGCGTCGACCACATCCTGCTGGCCGGCGGCTGCGCTGCCATCCCCGGTCTGGATGATGTCGTCCACAGCCGCATGCAGACTAGCACCCTGATCGCCAACCCATTCGCCAAGATGGCGATCTCCAACCAGGTCAAGGCCCACCAACTGGCCGCGGACGCCCCGGCGCTGTTCGTCGCCTGCGGGCTGGCTGTGCGAAGGTTCGATCCGTGAGCAGCATACGCATCAACCTGCTGCCGCATCGGCAGCAAAAGCGCGCCCAGCAGCAGCGCCTAATGGTGCTGATGGCCGTCGCCGTCGCCGCGGCAGGCGCGCTCACGGTCTTCGCCGTCCACATGGTGATCGAGGACGCCAAGAATATCCAGACGCAGCGCAACGAGCTGCTGCGCCAGGAAACGGCCGTACTGGACAAGCAGATCGCCGAGATCAAGACGCTCAAGGACAAGACCAAATCCCTGCTGGACCGCAAGGCTGTGGTGGAGTCGTTGCAGAACAACCGATCCGAGGCGGTGCACCTGTTCGACCAGCTCGCCCGGCAGCTCCCAGAAGGGGTGTACCTCAAGAGTCTCAAGCAGGCCGGAGAGACCCTCACCTTGCAAGGCTACGCCCAGTCCAGCGCGCAGGTGGCCAGCTTCATGCGCAATCTGGACGCCTCACCCCAGTTCGACTCGCCCAATCTGGTCGAGGTCAGGAGCGCGCTGGTGGGCAAGCTGCAGGCGAGCGAGTTCACGCTCATTGTGAGGCAAAGCAGGCAGCAGGATAAGCAGGAAGGAGGGGCCTGAGATGGATCTGAACGATCTCAAATCCCTCGATCTCAAGGACATCGCCCGCGCCCCGGCGCCGGCTAAGGCCGTCGTCCTTATGGTTCTGTTCCTAGCCATCGTCGGTCTGGGTTACTACCTTATCTGGTTGGACGGCATGGCCGAGGTGGACAGGCTGCAGGGCGAGGAGGTGAGCCTCAAGGAGGTCTATGCACAGAAGAAACGCCAGGCCATTAACTACGAGGCCTACAAGAAGCGCCTCGAGGACACCGAGAAGACCCTGGCGGCCCTGCTGCGTAAGTTGCCCAACAAGTCGGAAATGGACGCCCTGCTCACGGACATTAACCAGGCCGGGGTTAAGCGCGGGCTCAAGTTCGAACTGTTCCGGCCGGGCACCGAGGTGCCGGCCGACTTCTATGCCACCCTGCCAGTGAGCATCAAGGTCAAGGGCGGGTATCACGACATAGCCGGGTTCGTTAGCGACCTTGCCCAGCTGCCGCGCATCGTCACCTTGCACGATGTGAGCCTCACACCAGTGGCCGAGGGCGACGGCCTGGTCATGGAAGCCACGCTGCAAACCTACCGCTACCTGGACGAAGCCGAACAGAAAGCAGCCGATAAGGACAAGGAGGGCAAGAAGGGATGAGGTCAGGACGACACATGGCCCTGCTCCTGTCCCTGGGCTTTGGACTAGCCGGTTGTGCCCAGGACGATATGGCCGATCTGCGCCAGTTCATGGAACAGGCGGGCCAAGACGCCCAGGAGAGGATGGAACCCCTGCCACAGGTGAAGATGGCCGAAACCTTCGCATACAACCCGGCAGGGCTCCCCGACCCGTTCGCCAGCCGCAACCTGCGTCCGGCGAGATCGGGCGGTGGTCCCGCGCCCGACATGAACCGGCCTAAGGAGCCGCTCGAGCTCTTTCCTCTGGACGCGTTGCGTATGGTGGGGACCCTGTCGCGGCAGGGCCAGCTCTACGCCCTGGTGCGCACGCCGGAGAACACCCTCTACCGGGTCAAGCGGGGGGATCGCATCGGCCAGAATTTCGGCATCATCACCGCTATTACCGACACCGCCATCGAGATCAAGGAAACCGTACAGGACGGGTTGGGCGACTGGACCGAAACCAGCACCAGCCTCCCCCTGCAGGAATGAGGGCGAGGCAAGACACATGCATCGGGGCAACATCATGAGCACAACTTACCGACACACCCTCCTGCGCTGGGCCACGGGCGCGATGCTTGGACTGATCGCCGTGTGCGGGGTCCAGGCGGCGACCCTCAAGTCCGTCAATGTCACGCGCGGCGCCAATGACAGCCAGGTGGTGAAGATCACCCTGGACGCCCCGCTGGCCGGGGAGCCTATGCATTTTTCAACTGCCAACCCGCACCGCATCGTCCTCGACCTGGCCAACACCCGAAGTGCGCGTCTGACCGAGTCTCTGGATCAGGGCGTGATCCGCAGCTACGACGTCATCCAGGCCGGCGACCGCACCCGCGTGGTGCTCAACCTGAGCGGTCCCGCCGGCTACCAGGTGCGTCAGGTCGACAATCAATTGCTGGTCGTGGTGCGGGGCGAGCGGGGCACACCGGAGGCACCGCCGCCCACCCGCTTCGCCGAGGTCGGCCCCAAACGCGACCACGCCATCAAGGACGTGGAGTTCAGGCGCGCGCCCAACGGCGAAGGGCGCATCATCGTCCACCTGTCGGACCCCGGCGTGGGGGTCGATATCCGCAGCCGGGGCGGGTCGGTGCAGGTCGATTTCCTCAACACGGCGCTGCCCAACCCCCTGCAGCGGCGCCTGGATGTGAGCGACTTCGGCACCCCCGTCCTGCTCGTGGAGACCACGGAACAGGGCAAGAATACCCGCATGAAGGTCGATGCCCGCGGCAGCTGGGATTACTCCGCCTACCAGATAGGCAACCAGTTCATCCTCGAGGTCCGCTCACTGGACGACCCGCGGCTTCGAGCCCTGGCGGAAAAGCCGCGCTACACCGGTGAGAAGCTCTCGCTCAACTTCCAGAATGTGGAGGTCCGCGCGCTGCTGCAGGTCATCGCCGACTTCACGGGGCTTAACATCATCGCCAGCGACACCGTCACCGGCAACATCACTCTGCGGGTTAAGGACGTGCCCTGGGACCAGGCTTTGGATATCATCCTGAGCGCCAAGGGCCTCGACAAGCGCGTCACCGGCAACGTGATCTGGGTTGCACCGCGCGACGAACTGGCGGCCAAGGAGAAGCTAGAGCTGGAGACAAAGCAGCAGATCGCCGATCTGGAGCCGCTTGTGACCGAGAGCATCCCACTCAACTACCTGCGCGCCAACGAGGCGGAGGCTATCCTGCTCGGCAAGTCCATCGCCGCCCTGGAGGCGGGCCAGGCGGTGTCCTGCGAGGCTAGCGCCACCGGTGTGGGCGGGCAGACCCAGACGGCGGCGGCCACAACCGGCACTGGCCAGGCGGCCCAGCGTGTGCTGTCCAAACGCGGCAGCGTCACCTACGACCTCAAGACCAATACCCTGTTTGTGCAGGATACCGCAGCCAAGCTGCGGGAAGTGCGCGACCTGCTGAAAAAGGTGGACGTGCCGACTCGGCAGGTGATGATCGAGGCGCGGATCGTGACGGCGGATGCCAATTTCGGCCGTAATCTGGGCGTGAGACTTGGATTGGGGGCGCGAATAGGATCAACCGGAAATTCCACGCGATTAGGGACATCGGCTTCAAGCAGTACTGCAGCAACTATCGCTGACAGTCGAGGCACCGTTCCCGACCTGACATCTGCCATTAACAACATCAATCTGCCTGGCAACGTCACTTTTGCTCCGGCCGGTGGCGGTGTCGGCAGTCTTGGCTTCTCCATCATCGAGGGGGCTGGGAACGCCATACTGAACCTGGAACTGCTTGCATTGGAGGCAGACAAGCGCGGTAAGATCATCTCTAACCCGCGCGTGGTGACCTCCAACCGGAAGCCAGCCGTGATCCTGCAAGGCACGGAGATACCCTATCAGACCGTCTCAACCAGTGGCACCCAGACCAGCTTCCGCAATGCGGTCCTGTGTCTGCTAGTGGACCCACAGATACTCAACAACGACAACATCATCCTCGACGTCGAGGTGACCAAGGATGCCCCAGGCGAGGCGACGACGGCTGGACCGGCGATCAACAAGAAACGCGTCAAGACCCAAGTGCGGGTGGCGGATGGCGAGACGGCCATGCTCGGAGGCATCTTTGAGCAGGACACCAAGGATGAAACCAACAAGATTCCCTTCCTGGGCGACCTGCCCATCCTGGGGCGTCTGTTCCGGGACAACTACAAGCAGGATAACAAGACCGAGCTGCTGATCTTCCTCACCCCCCGCATCCTGCCCGAC
>DAITOH010000072.1:0-7326 GCA_036834225.1 Thiobacillaceae bacterium
CCTCAGCATGACCGGCACGGGCCTAGTATCATGCGCGCATGACTATCGATCACGCCATCGCCTTCCTGCTGGGCCTGCTGCTCACCCTCGCCGTCCTGCTCTGGCAGCGGGGTCGGGCCCAGGCCGAGCGGGCCACCCTCATGGCGCGCGCAGACCAAGCCGAGGCGGCGCTACTCGAGGCGCGCTCCACCTTGATCGAGCGCGAAGCGCAACTTGAGCACCAGCAGGCGGAGTTGACCGATCTTAGGGCGCGAATAGCTGAACTGGACATCCGGTTGGCGCAGGAGCAGGCGGCCGCGGCGGAGAAGCTGAAACTGCTGGAAGAGGCCCGCGCGCAGTTGACCGAGTCCTTCAAGGCGCTGTCGGCCGAGGCGCTCGCGCGCAACAACCAGTCTTTCCTCGACCTGGCCAAACAAAGCCTGGCGGCGCAGCAGGAGGCGGCCAAAAGCGAGCTAGAGACGCGCCGTCAGGCAGTCGATGCCCTGATCAAACCCCTGCACGAGGCCCTGGAGAAGCTGGGCGTGCAGGCCCAGGAAATGGAAAAGGCGCGCGTTGGCGCCTACGCCTCCCTCACCGAACAGATCAAGGGCCTGCTCAGCGTGCAACAGGACCTCAAGACCGAGACCGGACGCTTAGTCACCGCCCTGCGGCGGCCCGAGGTGCGCGGTCGCTGGGGCGAGATGCAGTTGCGCAGGGTGGTGGAGATGGCCGGCATGCAGGCCCACTGCGACTTCTATGAGCAGGAGACGGGGGAGGCGGACGGCAGACGGCAGCGTCCGGACATGCTGGTGCGTCTGCCCGCGGGCAAGCACGTGGTGCTCGACGCCAAGGCCCCGGTGGCCGCCTTCCTGGAGGCGGTGGAGGCCGAGGGGGAGGTGCAGCGCCGGCATCACCTGGCCCGCTACGCCCGCCACGTGCGCGAGCACATCCAGGCCCTGGGCGCCAAGGCCTACTGGGACCAGTTCCAGCCGGCGCCCGAGTTCGTGGTGCTGTTCTTGCCCGGGGAGGCCTTCTTCAGCGCCGCCCTAGAACAGGACCCCACCCTCATGGAGTATGCCGGCGAGCACAATGTCATCCTCGCCACCCCCACCACCCTCATCGCCCTGCTCAAGGCCGTCTACTACGGCTGGAGACAGGAGTCCCTGGCGGAGAACGCGCGCGCCATCAGCGAACTGGGCGCCCAGCTCTACGAGCGCTTAGGCAAGCTGGCGGAGCATTGGGGTGCCGTGGGCCGCAGTCTGGCCCAGGCCACCGAGGCCTATAACAAGGCCACTGGCTCCCTGGAGACACGTGTGCTGGTGACCGCCCGGCGCTTCGAGTCTCTGCACGCCGCCCCTGCCGGCAGTAAGATCCCGACCCCGGCTCTGGTGGAACAGGCGCCCCGCGCCCTGCAGGCCCCGGAGCTCCAGCCCGCCCCGCCCGATCGCCCGGATTACTGAGATCACACACATGGGCTCCAACTGGATGCTGCTGGCCGGTGCCAGCTTCGCCCTGATGGGCGTGTGGGTAAAGCTGGCGGCACAGTGGTTTTCCAGCGTCGAGCTGGTATTCTACCGCTCCTTGTTCGGCCTGCTCGTGGTGTTGGGCATGCTGGCGCTAAATCGGGGGCCGCGGGCCGTGACAGGGGTGTTCGGCCCGCATCTTATGCTACACCTGCAGCGGGGGGTGGTGGGCTTCGTCGCCCTGGCCACCTTCTTCTACAGCCTGACCATGCTGCCGATGTCGGTGGCCGTGACCCTGAATTACACCTCGCCCCTGTTCCTCACCCTGATGATGCCGTTGTGGCTCAAGGAGTCCATACGCCCGGCCCAGTATGCCGCCGTGGCCCTGGGTTTCGCCGGTGTTGTGCTGCTGCTGCGGCCCTGGGAGGCGCACGGCGACCTGGTGGCCGGTCTGATCGGCCTGTTCTCGGGTCTGATGGCCGGAGTCGCCTATGTCCATGTGCGCGCCTTAGGCCAGCTGCAGGAACCGGAATGGCGCACCGTGTTCTGGTTTGCCACTGTGGCCAGCGCCGGCGCTGCCCTGTTCGCCAGCGCGCAGGGCTGGCATAGCGACATCCTGCCCCACCTGCATCTGCTGCTGGTGCTGGGGCTCACCGCCACGGTGGGACAGCTGGCCATGACCCGCGCCTACCGCAGGGGCCAGACCGCGGTGGTGGCCGCGTTCTCCTACAGCACGGTCATCTTCAGCAGCCTGTTGGATGTCCTAATCTGGAAGGAGGACATCGCCGCCACGGCGTGGGCAGGCATGGCCATCACCGTGGTGGCGGGCGTCTGGGCCGCCATGCTCAACATCAGGACGGAGAACACGGCATGATCACCCTATCCACCCAGGGCAACCTGGTCAGCGTCTCGGTGCTGGGGGAGTTCACCCTGGCCGACTATCAGGACTTCGAACAGCACGTCCTCTACGAGCTGAAATTCCAGGGCGGCGTCAATCTGCTGCTCGATCTGCGCGACATGGTGAGCTACACCCTGGATGTGGCCTGGGAGGAGATCCGCTTCTCGCGCGAGCACCGCTACGACTTCCGCAAGATCGCCGTGGTGACCAGCGACGAGTGGATGATCTGGATCGCCTGGCTCAACCGGCTGTTCGTCGACGCCGAGATCCAGGTCTTCGACGACCCGGGGCTGGCGCTGGAATGGCTGCAGACGCAGTGAGTCCGGGCCGACGACGCGTTGGGCTGAAGCCAGACCCACGGCCGAATCTGCGATCCGGGATATCAGTTGCGCAGCTGGCGGATGAGTTTGGTAATCTCGGCTGCGGGCAGGGGTGAGCCGAAGTAATAACCCTGCACCAGGTGGCAGCCCGCCTGCTTGAGCAGGGCCATCTGTTCCTCGTTCTCCACCCCCTCGGCCGTGACCTCGATGCCCAGCCTGCGGGCCATGGCGATGATGGCGCTGGCGATGGCGGCATCGTCGGGCGTGACATGGCTGTCGCGCACGAAGCTCTTGTCGATCTTCAGGCGGTGGATCGGCAGGCGCCGCAGATAGGACAGGGAGGAGTAGCCGGTGCCGAAGTCGTCGATGGCCAGCTTCACCCCCAGCCCGGTCAATGCCTTCAGCTTGTCCAGGATCTCGGCGTTGTTCTTCATCAGGATCGTCTCGGTGATCTCCAGCTCCAGCAGAGCGGGGTCCAGGCCGGTCCGGGTCAGGGTGTCGCGCACCAGGCGGACGATGTCGCAGGTGTGGAACTGTCGCACGGAGAGGTTGACCGAGACGGTGAGCCCGTCCAGTCCTTCGTCCTGCCAGGCCCGTGCCTGCCGACAGGCGGCCTCGATGGCCCAGGCCCCGAGCTGGTTGATGAGGCCGGACTGTTCGGCGATGGCGATGAAGTCGGCCGAGGAAAAGGTACCGTAATCGGCCGATTTCCAGCGCAGCAGCGCCTCCACGCCGACGATGCGGCGGCTTTCCACCTCGACCTGGGGCTGGTAGTACAGCGCCAATTCCTGCCGCTCGAGGGCCTTGTGCAGACTGGTCTCGAAGGTGAAGTGCTGCATGGCCTTGAGGTGCAGGTCGGGTGAGAAGAAGTAACGGCCGTTCTTGCCGTTTTCCTTGGCCTGATACATGGCCGCATCTGCACGGCGCAGCAGGATGCTGGCATCGTGCCCGTCCTGGGGATAGAGCGCGATGCCGATGCTGGCGCCGACATAGACCTGTTGGTCGAGCAGCTGCAGGGGCCGGGTGAGTTCATGCAGGGCGCGGTCGGCGAAGCGGCCGGCCTCCTCGCGGTCGGTGTCGGCGAGCACGATGCCGAACTCGTCGCCTCCCAGCCGGCCCAGGCTGACCTTTTCGCCTGCCAGACTGGACAGTCGCCGGCCCACGGCACGCAACAGGCTGTCGCCCGCCTCGTGGCCCAGGGTGTAGTTGATGATCTTGAAGTTGTCCAGATCGATGAACATCACCGCGACCTGTCGCTTGAGCTTGCCGCTGTCGGCGATGACGCGCTTCAGGCGCCGCCGGAACAGATTGCGGTTGGGCAACCCCGTGAGGGCATCGTAGTGGGCCAGCCGCTGCAAGCCCTTTTCCGCCCGGTAGATGCGTCGGCGCCGCTCGGCGGACAGTATCCAGGCAAGCGCGAAGGACGCGGCCATGATCAGCGAGGCTGCCAGTGCGAACCACTGCAGGCGGTCGTAGACCGAGACCATGCCGGCCCTGACCAGCAGGTGACCGCTGCCCTGGGCCAGGGGCAGCTGCAGCGTGACGGCGGCGAGGCCCTCGGCCAGGTGCGGGCCGGGTGCCATCAGAGCGGGTGGGCTCTGTCCCGGACGTGCGTGTGCCGCCAGCACCGAGCCATCCGCCAGGTAGACGGCCGCGGCGAGCACATCGGGGCGGTGTTCGAGTTGGCGCAGCAGGTTCTCGGCGGCGGCCGCGTCCCGCTTGCCCACGGCCTGGATCAGATGGCCCGCCGTCAGGCTCGCCTCCGCCCGCAGGTTGTCCAGCAGGTCGCCGCGGGCGGACCAGTATTGCACCCCCAACAGGGCCAGCAGGGCGAGGCCATGGGAGATGATGGCCAGCGACAGCTTGGTGCGGATGAGCGTGCCGCGCAGGCTGGGCCGGCGGGAACGGGCGGTCCCGCCAGATTCCTGCATGAGGGTGGTGGGAAGGAGGGTTTGGTCGCTCATGGGCCCCGGGTTCTTATTGATTGTGGGCTCGATTCTAGCGTGTGTGGTGGATGGGAACGTGAACGGAACACGGCGCTGTCGTCGTAGAAACCGACATGCTGATTTTCCGGCCACAGGCCGGGGATGCCCAGCACGGGCAAGGGGAAGAGGTCGGCCGTCCGGCCGACGGCCCCGTCCAGCCAGACGGAGGCCACAGCGGCGCCCACCTCGGCCGGTGGCGCCGTATCCGCCGGGTGTAGAAAATCCCGCTGCGGCCAGAGGCACTTGGCGGGGTACTTGGCGGTCATGTCAGTTCCGCACGGCCGCTCCGAAGGAACTGACCACCCCCTCGGGGGGCGACGAGCGTAGCGAGGCTTGGGGGCCGTTACATCCAAGGATACCGTGCAGATAGAACTTGACCGTCGGCACGCTGGTAACACCCCGTGCACGGGCGAGGCGGCTAAGCTCGTCGGTGTTGGCCAGCATAAGCAGGAAGCGGCCGCCATAACCTGGAGCGCTGCGGTGATCGCGCCAGCAACATCGCCGAGCAGGTCGTCTACCGGGTTGAGGGGGTGGTGGAGGAACTGGACTAGTCGCCTATGGGGCTAGAGAGGGAGGCTCAATCAGGGAAGGACGAAGGCGTGTCCTTGTCCGTCATCAGGAAATACATCCCCGCTCCGGCCAGGGCCATCCATAGCCCCATGGCCCATGTCCCCATCAGTTCCCACAGAGGGCCCAGGAAGAACAAGCTGACCAGGGCTAGCCCCAGCAGCAAGTTGCCGATCCAGAAGTTCACACTGTGTTTTTGTCGCATGGCTATGACTCGCAGGGTTGGTCGATAGCACGTAATACCCGTTCAAAGACGGCCGTGCGGTGGGATGGTCACGGCCGCGGCGTAGGCATGGGCAGCATGGACGGATAGGCTGGCATGCCGGGCATGGCGTAGGGCTTAACCGCGCCACCGTAGGGGGATTGCATTTGGCCGCCAACGGTGGGTCCGTAGCTGCCAGGGTTTGCCATGGTGTTTATCCAGCCTGTATACCAGTTCGGATTTAAGCCGGCGCTAAGCATGCTCCATAAGCGGGGGTCTGGGCCGGTCGTGCCCTAGCGCAGATAGATGTTCGGTTGAGCATGTTCAGGGCCAGGCTCATGACCTTGGGATCCGTCGGCGCCATAATCTAGCGATAGATCTTGTTTGGGCATGCCCGGCCTACCCTCTGCCTGCAGACCTTTGGCGAGGGCCTGTCCGGTGGAGAGGGCAGTGACGAACAAGGCGGACAGCGCAAGCGAGACGGGCAATTTCGTGGTCTTCATGGGATCTCCTCTGCTTTGCCTTGGGAGGGGTATCGCCAACGCCATGGCCCGGCCCCCGACGTGTGGTTGAACTAGACACCCCCGGTATGGGGTCGAAGCCTGTAGGGCATAAGCGTCGCACAGATTTCGAATTCGGGAAACGACCTCGTCATGACCCGTGGAGGGCCAATCAGAAAGCGATGACCGCGCGACGATTAGGTGCCAGACAGGCAATGCTGGTGGCAGGACTTAGCCGTCCCCTTGCATGCGTAACCAGGGCCGTTTCGTCTTTCGCCACGAGGGTGATCAGGTGCGGATCCACGCCTTTTTTCACGAGATGGTCACGCGCCGCCTCGGCCCGGCGGCGTGACAGGTCGAGGTTGTAGGGCGCGGGGCCAAGGCGGTCGGCATGACCGATGACCACTACCCGGGCCCTTTAGCGTGGCGCGCCAGCTAGGCGTCCAGGGCGGCCCGTCCTGCATCAGTTAATTCGGTTCGGTCGAATTCGAAGTGGGCGACGGCCGCCTCGGCCGCAGCCGTATCAGCCTCTGCGGACTTAGTGCGAGGGGGTCGATCAGCTCCGGCCCGTCTTCGGATGCCTTGCTCACGCGCGGATGCACGGGCCAGGCCTGCATGGACTCGACCGGGAAGGGCGATAGCAGCGCCGCAGCGGCTTCAGGTCTGCCGCTAAGCCAGGTCTGCCAGTGCTCCGGGCCGATGATGACCGGCATGCGGTCGTGGATGGCGGCTATGAGGGAATTCGCGCCGGTGGTGACGATGGCGCAGGTGTGCAGCACGCCGCCGTCCGGTGTGCGCCAGGCCTCCCACAGTCCCCCCATGGCCAGAGGCTGGCCCGTGCGCAGGCTGATGTAATAGGGCTGCTTGCCCTTGTCCAGCGTCTTCCATTCGTAGAACCCGTTTGCCGGGATCAGGCAGCGGCGGCGGCGATAGGCCTCGCGGAAGGCCGGTTTCTCCGCCACGGTCTCGGCGCGGGCATTGTTCAGCCGGCGGCCGATGGACGCGTCCTTAGCCCAGTTCGGCACCAGCCCCCAGCGCAACAGGTGCAGCACCCGCCTGCCCTCAGGAGAGAGGCGGATGACTGGGATCTCGGTGCCGGGGGAGATGTTCCAGCGCGGCGGGTAGTCGCTGTACTCGTCCAGACCGAAATGGGCCGCCAGGGCCTCGGGTCGGATGCTGAGCACATAGCGTCCACACATGGCGTCGTGTTTCGGACGTCGGGCCGTTCAGTCCGCCTCGGCGATCCGGTCGGCCTCGGTGTGTGCCAGATGCAGCCTCTGCCAGGGGATCAACACCGCCCCCGGGATCACGCCGAAACGCTGCGACCAATCGCTATCGCACGAGCCGATGACCAACACGTTGCCCGCCCGGTCTGCCTCGCGCAGATAGCCGATGAGCTCCAGTTTACCGAT
>DAITOH010000073.1:0-7168 GCA_036834225.1 Thiobacillaceae bacterium
CGGCAGACCGGAATCCGCATCCCCGGCCAGCGGCTATATGGAGATGCGCAAGGCCCAGTTGGAAGGCATACTCGACGAGACCTACAGGGACTGAGTGGCGGACTCACTGTCTCGTCCATCCGGCGGATGGAAACCTGCATTCAGGTTCCTGAATCCGTGTTGATGCCGACAAACACCATGTAGGTCGGACTTCAGCCCGACGGGTTGGGTGTAGGGTTCGAGTCCGACCGACCACGCGACTGGCATGGACTATCCGGATCAAGTAAAAACCCCCTGGACATGCCCGGGTTGTGATCGCGGTCGGTAAACCGGAAAGGTAGCATCGCGGTCAGATCTTGAATTCGTCCATAGATCTGCCTTGTTTCAAAGCCTGCACCATCCAACCCGGTTTCCGTCCTTTGCCGGTCCATTGCTCCCCGGTAGCGGGGTTGCGGTATTTCGCTGCGCCACTGGCTGCTTTCTTGCGGCCTTTCCCGCGGGCAGCAAGACCGAGGTCGTCCACGGTAATGCCGTATTCCGCCATTTTGGCCTTGATCTCGGCCACGACAGCGGCAACTTCCTGTTTGCGGACCTCCTCGGCCTCCTTCTGCAGGGCAGCAATCTGATCCAGTATTTCTTTATAACGGGACACAATCGGCTCCTTTTCTAGATATGTGCCATCCGTGGCACAGGCCGATTATAGTCAAGAACAGCCGCGAGAAGAAATATCTATTGGGCAAAGTGACGATAATGGACCAATGACGTGGTCTCGATGGGTGGGTTTCGGCAATACGCCGAATCCAATACGGATCATTTCGTGCCCTGAACCCGGTCCCCTGAATCCGTGCCGATGTTTACGAGCACTGTGCAAGCCGGACTTTAGTCCGACTGTTCTGGGTGTCGGGCTGAAGCACGACCTAAAGTGGATACCACGTGATCAGCACGGATTCAGGGATCTGATCCGGGGACGGGAGTAGCGGAATCACCGCAGTTGCACGGGCCCGCACATGCAAAAAGGCAGCCCACCCGATATGGGCGGGCTGCGATGACTCAAGGCGTCACCTGCTCATCCCGGGTGGGTGTCTTCGTTTCTACCATGACCAGGGGTTCAGGCGGGTTCGACTGCTCGGCGTGAGCGCGTGTACGGCGAGCGGAGGCTGGTGCATTGTCCTGGGCTTGTACCTGATTGCCACTGCTGTCTTCCGGTTGGCTGCTGGTTTCGACCAGCACCAGGGGCTCTTCGGTCACGCCAGGGACCTCCGTTCTCGGCCGTCGACGCCGCCTGCTGCGTTCGCCGGTGGGCAAGGGCGCCTGCGCCGGCTCGGCTGAAACGGCCAGGTCGGCTGCCACTGCGGGCTCTAAGGCACGGGTCTCGATCATTACCAGACCGGCTGCGCTCAGATCGGGCGGGGGGAGCGGGACCGACACGGGCAAGGGTTCAGTCTTGGCAGCCGTTTCGGTCTGCGGCGGCGGGAGTGATTCGACAGCGCTCGTCTGCCCGGCCTCTTGGGTTAAGTTGGCAGCGGCTGCCGGTGCCATGACCGATACGGTCGAAGCCGCGATCTCCTGAGCTTCTGCAGCGATCCGCTCAGCGGCAGGTGCCGCCTGCCGGACTGGCTCCTCCGCGGCCGACAGCTCCATTCCCGGCTGCGTGGCGACGCCAACTCCAGCCTCGGCGGCGACCGGGGCCACAGTCTCGGGGCGTTCTACGCGGCGGCCCCGCCTGCGCCGGCGGCCGCGACCCTCGCGTTCCTGCCCTGCGGACTCCGGGCCGCTCTCCCGCGTCTCCGGCACGGCCGTGGCTTCCAGCGTCTGCGCGCCGGCCACGGGGACGGGCGGGCGTTCCCGCCGGCGTTCCTGCCGCTCGGGTCTCTCCCCGCGAGCAGGACGGGGTTCCGAGCGCTCCGTCCGCTCCTGACGGACATCCTTGGCTTCGGGCCGTTCGCCTCGTTCGACGTGTTCAGCGCGTGCTTGACGTTCGCCACGTGGGCGACGACTGTCACGTTCCTCCCGCAGACGACGCGGTTCTCGCGATTCGCGCCGAGGTTCTGTAGGCTTCACCGCCTCGACGGGCGCAGGCTCGGGTGCTTGAAGGCCGCGCAACCATCCAATGATGCGTCCGAACAGCCCTGGCTTTTCGGCCGGCACGGGTGCGACCGGCTGTTCCACCGGCATGGGGGCCGGCTGGGCCGGGGTGATGCCCTGCACCATGGGTTGCGGACGTTCGACCCTGGCGGCGCCGGCACCCACCTTGAGTTCGGCCTCCGGTTCTGCCGGTTTCTCCATCATCTGGTAGCTCGGCAGCTGCAAGTCGGCCTGGTTGAGCTGGTCGTGACGTAGCCGGACCAGTGTGTAGCGGGGGATCTCGAAGTGGATGTTCGGGATCAGCACCAGCTCCACCTTGTGCCGTGCCTCGATGTTCAGGATGTCGGTGCGCTTCTCGTTCAGCAGGTAGGTGCATACATCGACCGGGGCCTGCATGCGCACGGTGGCGGTATTTTCCTTCATCGCCTCCTCCTGCAGCATGCGCAGTAGGTGCAGGGCGAAGGATTCGGTGCTGCGCACGTGACCGGTGCCGCCACAACGCGGACAGGTGATGTAACTGGTCTCGCCCAGACTCGGCTGCAGCCGTTGGCGCGACAGTTCGAGCAGACCGAAGCGTGAGATCTTGCTGATCTGCACTCGAGCCCGGTCATAGCGCAGGGCCTCGCGCAGTCGCTCCTCGACCTCGCGCTGGTTCTTCTGGCTTTCCATGTCGATGAAATCGATGACGATGAGGCCGCCTAGGTCGCGCAGGCGCAGCTGACGGGCGATTTCGTCCGCCGCCTCCAGGTTGGTGTTGAAGGCGGTCTGCTCGATGTCCGCCCCCTTGGTGGCCTGGGCCGAGTTCACGTCGATGGCGACCAGGGCCTCGGCGTGATCGATGACGATGGCCCCTCCCGAGGGCAGCGGCACCGTGCGCGAATAGGCGGTCTCGATCTGGTGCTCGATCTGGAAGCGGGAGAACAGCGGCACGCTGTCGCTGTAGAGCTTGACCTTGTTGACGTTGTTCGGCATCACGTGGGCCATGAACTGCCTGGCCTGGTCGTAGATGTCCGGCTTATCGATCAGGATCTCGCCGATGTCCGGCGTGAAGTAGTCGCGTATGGCGCGTATGACCAGGCTCGATTCCTGGTAGATCAGGAACGCGCCGCTCTGGGAGCGGGCGGCCGCATCGATGGCTTGCCACAGCTGGAGCAGGTAGTTCAGATCCCACTGCAGCTCCTCGATGCTGCGGCCGATGCCGGCCGTGCGCCCGATCAGGCTCATGCCCGCGGGCACCTCTAGCTGGGCGAGCAGGTCGCGCAGCTCATTGCGATCCTCCCCCTCGATGCGGCGTGAGACCCCACCGCCGCGCGGGTTGTTGGGCATGAGGACCAGGTAGCGGCCGGCCAGACTGATGTAGTTGGTGAGCGCAGCGCCTTTGGTGCCGCGCTCGTCCTTCTCCACCTGGACGATCAGCTCCTGGCCTTCGTGGACCAGGTCCTGCACCCGACCCCGGCCGCCCTCGGCGGCGTCACCTGGCAGCGAGGAGCGGGCGATCTCCTTGAAGGGCAGAAAACCGTGCCGCTCCGCCCCGTAATCGACGAAACAGGCCTCCAGGCTCGGCTCGACGCGGGTGATGACGGCCTTGTAGATGTTGCCCTTGCGTTGTTCCTTGCTGGCGGATTCAATGTCCAGGTCTATGAGTTTCTGACCATCGACAATGGCGACGCGGAGTTCCTCCGCCTGCGTCGCATTGAAAAGCATGCGCTTCATGTTTCACCCCTGCGCACCTGCGCCCCGGGGCGATAAACCCCCCCGCGATGTTCGATGCTCGCGGCAGCTATGCGAGGCAGGGATCAGACGGGATGGGACTTCGTCATTTCTCGGTGTGTCTCGGGCAAGGTTGGAGGTTTATCCTCTGGCCCGGCCGGCAGGCCGTCCGGGCGTCATCCGGGTACGTTCGGTGCCGCAATGTATTAATATCGCTACTTTTTGCTGCCGAACGGCCACATCGGATCACCCCCTGCTGCCAATGCGCGTCTTGGATCGCTAAGACTGGTCGGGATGTCGGTGGCCGCTGACATGTCCGGTGAGCAGACTTAACCGGTACCTGGGGTCGGTCGGGGCAAGCAGGTTCGACTGAGGTTAGCTGGCCGATGATGACCGCCCTTGAAGGTGAATGGAAGTATAGAGGAATGCAAGGGACACGCAAAGAAGCGGTCACCAGGGTGATCATCGGTGACGAGGCGGCCGGCCAACGTCTGGACAACTACCTGTTCAGACAGCTCAAGGGGGTTCCCAAGAGCCGCATCTACCGCATGCTCAGAGGCGGCGAGGCACGGGTCAACGGCCGGCGTGCGGAGCCTTCGCAGCGTCTGGAATCGGGCGACGAGGTACGGATACCGCCGGTGCGCACTGCGCAGCTGGCAAGCAGCCTGCCGGCACGGGTCACACGTTCCCTGCTTAAGCACGTTCTCTACCGCGATGATGCCCTCCTTGCCCTGGACAAGCCTGCCGGACAGGCCGTCCACGGCGGCAGCGGTGTCAGCCTCGGCATCATCGAACAGCTGCGTCTGGAGATGCCCGACACGCCCTACATGGAGCTCGTGCACCGTCTGGACAAGGAAACTTCGGGCGTGCTCCTGGTTGCCCTCAAGCGTTCTGCCCTCACGACCATGCACCGCATGCTGCGTGAGGGACAGGTGCGCAAGACCTACACCGCCCTGGCAAGGGGGCAGTGGCGCGGGGAGCAGCGCCATGTCCGACTGTCGCTACAGAAATACGTTACCGCCGAGGGGGAACGACGGGTGGCGGTGAGCGATAACGGGCAGTACGCGCACACGGTCTTCAGGCTAATTAGGCAGTATCCGGGATACAGCCTGCTGGAGGCCGAGCTCAAGACCGGTCGCACCCATCAGATCAGGGTGCACCTGGCCGCACTCGGCCACCCCATCGCCGGCGACGAAAAGTATGGCGACTACGAGCTGAACAGACGCTTGAAGAAGCAGGGTTTGAAACGCATGTTCTTGCACGCGCAGCGGCTCGTCTTCGCCCACCCGTTGACGGGCGTGCCGCTGGACCTCGCATCGCCCCTGCCCGGGGATCTGGATGACTTCCTGCACGGCTTGGAACACGACGGTGGCTAAACGACGCTTCGAGCTGATCATCTTCGACTGGGATGGCACCCTGATGGACTCGGCTGGCACCATCGTCGACTGCATCCAGGCCGCCTGCGCCGAGCTGGGCTTGGCGATCCCCAGCCGCGAAGCGGCCAGCCACATCATCGGACTGGGGCTGCAGGACGCCCTGTCCCAGTTGCTGCCGGATCTGCCGACCGAGCACTACCCGCGCCTGGTCGAGGCCTACCGACGACACTACCTTGCGCAGGATGCCGAAATCCCCCTCTTTCCCGGGGCCGCTGAGCTGATCGCCGACCTGCACGACCGGGGGCATCTGCTCGCAGTGGCAACCGGCAAGGCCCGCCGTGGGCTGGACCGGGCCTTCCGGCACAGCGGCCTGGGGGCTTACTTCCATGCCTCACGCACCGCAGACGAGACATACTCCAAACCCCATCCCGCCATGATCGAGGAATTGCTCGACGAACTAAAAGTACCTGCCGAGCGGGCCCTCATGGTGGGGGACACCAGCTATGACATGCTCATGGCCCGCAACGCCGGGGTGGTCGCACTGGCGGCAGGTTACGGCGCGCACCCTGCGGCAAGCCTGCTCGACTATGGGCCCGTGGCGGTCTGCCATGCCTTCGAAGACCTGGCACAATGGTTGCTAACGAACGCCTGATCTGCAAGGGTACGGAGCTGGAAGAGGGGGGCAGGGGGTCCGCTTCCAGGTTATGTTGGGGTGAGCAGTGCCTGCCGGCCTTCGTGGTGCGGCATGGCGGTCGGGTCAGGGGCTCTCAACCGCCGTGGCCAAATTCCGGTGGAACTGGACTACCAGCCGGGCGCGTTTTTCGATGCCGGCCGGCTATACTTGATCTATTCCGCCCACGACGCCTTTACGACCCTGCCTGTGGGGCGTGTGTCAGCGGCCGCTGTGGCGTCCGTGGACTCGTCCCCATCGCCGTCGAGGAGCGTGCGGACGGCATTTATCTCAAGGAAAACGGCTGATGGAAGACAACGAAAAAAGTGAACAGGGAGCGCTTGAACGCCTGCTGCTCGCCCACCTGGAAGAGCAGAGACGCGCGCGGCGCTGGGGTATCTTCTTTAAGGCGGTGGGGCTACTGTGGCTATTCCTGCTCATCGCCCTAATCGCCTCCAGGGACGCGGGCGATTTCGTGCGCACCAAGCCGCATACCGCCCTGATCGACATCCAGGGCGAGATCGGCGGCGAGGAGGGGATCCATGCCGACGACATCATCGCTGCCCTCAACAGCGCCTTCGACAACAAACACAGCAAGGCCGTGGTGCTGCGCATCAACAGCCCCGGGGGCAGCCCCGTACAGGCCGGGCAGGTCTATGACGAAATCCGCCGGCTGCGCGACAAACACAAGGACAAATCGGTCTACGTCGTGGTGGACGATATCTGCGCCTCGGGCGGCTACTACATCGCTGCCGCCGCCGACAAAATCTTCGTCGATAAGGCCTCCATCGTCGGCTCGATTGGCGTGCTCATGGACGGCTTTGGTTTCACCGAGGGCATGAAGAAGCTGGGTGTGGAGCGCAGGTTGTTGACAGCGGGGGAGTACAAGGGCTTTCTCGATCCCTTTTCCCCGCTCGACCAGGGCGATGTCGCGCATGCCCGCACGCTGCTCGATGAGATTCACCGCCAGTTCATCCAGGTGGTCCGACAGGGGCGGGGCGATCGTCTCAAGGAGCATCCCGACCTGTATTCGGGCCTGGTCTGGAACGGCACGCGCAGCATAGAACTGGGTCTTGCCGACGGTCTTGGCAGCCTGGCCTACGTCGCCCGGGAGGTCGTCAAGGCCGAGGACATCGTCGACTATACGCCCCAGGAGGGTCTCGCCGACCGTCTTGCCCGGCGCTTAGGCACCGCCGTCGGCCGGGCCTTGAGCCCGCAGATCCGCGAGCGCCTCAGCCTGCGCTGATGGCGGCGAGCGCGCCCTACACGCCTGTCGCCTGCGTCTTGCATGAGCGGCTGGAATTCGCGGTGCCGCGGCGGCTGACGCTGCACGTGCGCTGGATCGAAC
>DAITOH010000074.1:0-1243 GCA_036834225.1 Thiobacillaceae bacterium
GAATTTTCTGCCACTGAGTCACCCGTGAATCCGCGCCTCGCCCAACTGCAGCCCTACCCTTTCCAGAAGCTGCGGGAATTATTCGCCGGGGTGACGCCCAATCCCGAACTGACGGCTATCAACCTCTCCATCGGCGAGCCCCGGCACGAGACGCCCGCCTTCATCCGCGAGACCTTAAGCGCCCATCTGGACGGGCTATCGCATTATCCCATAACCCAGGGCAGCGAAGCGCTGCGCGAGGCTATTGCCGATTGGGCGCAGGCGCGCTACGGCGTGGATTTGGACCCTGCCACCGCTGTGCTGCCGGTCAACGGCAGTCGCGAGGCCCTGTTCGCCTTCGCCCAGGCCGCCGTGGACCCAACCCGGCACCATAAAATGGTGCTCTCGCCCAATCCCTTTTACCAGATCTACGAAGGTGCGGCGATCCTGGCTGGCGCACGCCCCTATTTCCTCAACACCCTGGCCGAAAACGACTTTCGCATGGATCTCTCCCAGGTGCCGGAGGAGGTGTGGGACTGGTGTCAGCTAATCTACGTCTGCACACCCGGCAACCCCACGGGCAAGGTCATGGCCCTGGAGGACTGGCGCGCCCTGTTCGAGCTGGCCGATCGCCACGATTTCGTCATCGCCGCCGACGAATGCTATTCCGAAATCTACTTCGAAGAGGACCGCCCCCCACTCGGTGCACTCACCGCGGCGCGTAAGTTAGGCCGTGACCCCGGCGAAGCCGGATCGCGCCTTGTGGTGTTCAACAGCCTGTCCAAGCGCTCCAATGTACCCGGGATGCGCTCCGGTTTCGTCGCCGGCGACGCCGAGATCGTCAAGAAATTCCTGCTCTACCGCACCTACCACGGCAGCGCCATGAACCCGGCCGTCCAGGCCGCCTCCGCCGCTGCCTGGGCCGACGAGGACCATGTCCGCGAGAACCGGCGGCTGTACCGGGAGAAATTCGCCCAAGTCATGCCGCTGCTCAGGGACGTGCTCGACTTTAAGGCCCCCGAGGCCGGTTTCTACCTATGGGCACGCGTGCCTATGGACGACACCGAGTTCGCGCGCGAGCTCTACCGCCAGCAGCACGTCACCGTCTTGCCGGGCAGTTACCTGGCGCGGGAGGCTAGAGGGGTCAATCCCGGCCGTGGCTACGTGCGCATCGCCCTAGTGGACCGCCTCGACCAGTGCGTGACGGCCGCCCGCCGGATCGCCGAGTTCATCCGTGCGTTGTGAAGTCCTGCGCTCGACGCAC
>DAITOH010000074.1:1343-7134 GCA_036834225.1 Thiobacillaceae bacterium
GTGAGGACGGGGTGCGGGAGGTGGTGGGCAGCACAGGGTTCGAACCTGTGACCCCCGCCGTGTGAAGGCGGTGCTCTACCGCTGAGCTAGCTGCCCGGAAGTGGCGTGCATTCTAACCATGCCCGGTGGGAGGGTCAAAGGCTTTTTCGGAAATCATGGACGCATCCTTTAGAATTGTGCCTTTTCGTCCGCCAGAATCGATATGATCCGCACGCGCTTCGCCCCCTCCCCCACCGGCTATCTGCACATCGGTGGTGCCCGCACGGCGTTGTTTTCCTGGGCCTACGCCCGCAAGCACGGCGGACAGTTCATCCTGCGCATCGAGGACACCGACCAGGAGCGCTCCACGCTCGAATCGGAGCAGGCCATCCTGGACGGCCTCGCATGGCTGGGCCTGGACTGGGATGAGGGCCCGTACTACCAGATGCAGCGTCTGGCGCGCTATAGGGAGGTGGCCGAGCAGCTGATCGCCGCAGGTCACGCCTACTACTGCTATGCGAGCAGGGAGGAGCTGGAGACGATGCGCGAGGAACAGCGCGCCCGAGGCGAGAAACCGCGCTATGACGGGCGCTGGCGCCCTGAGCCGGGCAAGCGTCTGCCCAAACCGCCCGCGGGCGTCACCCCGGTAGTGCGCTTTCGCAACCCCCAGGACGGCAGCGTGACCTTCCACGACCTCATCAAGGGTTATGTCTCGATCGCCAACAGCGAGCTGGACGATCTCGTGCTCATGCGCGCCGACGGCATACCCACCTACAACTTCGGCGTGGTAGTGGACGACTGGGACATGGGCATCACCCACGTGATACGCGGGGATGACCATGTCAACAATACCCCACGCCAGATCAACATCCTCAAAGCCTTAGGTGCCCCCATCCCGATCTACGCCCATGTACCCATGATCCTCGGCCACGATGGGGAGAGGCTGTCTAAGCGACACGGTGCGGTCTCGGTGCTGAAGTACCGGGAGGACGGTTATCTGCCCGAGGCCCTCCTCAACTATTTAGCCCGGCTGGGCTGGGGCTATGGCGACGCCGAGAAGTTTGACTTAGCCTCTTTCATCCGCTGGTTCGATGTGGCTGACGTCAGCCACTCCCCCGCCCGCTTCGACCAGGGCAAGCTCACCTGGCTCAATCAGCAGTACCTCAGGGAGGCCGACGACGGCCGGCTGGCGAATCTGGCGAGGTCGTTCTTGGCCCGTCAGGGCATCGAAACCGACGGCGGCCCGGACCTGCCGAAGGTGGTGGGCCTGCTCAAGGAGCGGGTATCCACCGTCGCGGAACTGGCCGATGCCGCCCACATCTTCTACCGGCAGGCCCTGCCGACAGCAGCGGAATTGCATGAGAAAGTCGATGCGGCCGCCCTGCCTGCTTTAGCCGCGCTCAAACACCTCTTCGCCAGCCTGCCCTGGGACAGGACCCGCCTCAATCAGGCCCTGAAGGACGTCGCCAAACAACACGGTTTGAAGATGGGCCAGGTTGGCATCCCCCTGCGCTTGATGCTCTTCGGCACCGCGCAGACACCGTCCATCGATCAAACCCTGGAACTGCTGGGCAGAAAGGAGACCCTGCGCCGGCTGGAAACCGCCTGGCCACTCGTCCTCGACCAGGTGCAGGGCGCAAAACCGGTCGGGGCAGGGTAAAATCCTGGCCACTTATAAATTCCATCCCGCAAACAATGGCCATACGTTCGACTAACGCTGTCAATCAGCGCATGAAACTGATCGCATCCCTCACCAGCCCCTTTGCCCGCAAGGTGCGGGTCGTGGCGGCGGAAAAGCACATCGACTACGACCTCGTCGTCGACATGCCCTGGGAGGCGGACACCCGCGTGCCGGCGTACAACCCGCTGGGAAAAGTCCCGGTCTGGGTGATGGAGGATGGCAAGACCCTGTTCGATTCCCGCGTCATCGTGGAGTATCTCGACAGCGTGAGTCCCGTGGGCCATCTGCTGCCAAGGGAGCCCCGCCAGCGCATCCTCGTCAAGCGCTGGGAGGCCCTCGCCGACGGGATCTGTGAAGCCGCCGCAACCGTCTTCCTGGAGCGCAAGCGCCCCCCTGAACAACAAAGCCAGGAGTGGATCCAGCGGCAGATGAGGAAGATCACCGCGGGGCTCGAGGCGATGAGCGAGGATCTCGGCGATCAGGAATGGTGTACCGGAGAATTCTTCAACCTGTCCGACATCGCGACGGGTTGCGCCCTAGGTTATCTGCAGTTGCGCTTCCCCGAGCTGGAATGGCGCCGACAATACCCCAACCTCTCCACCCTGCACGAGCGCCTGATGCAGCGTCCCGCCTTCAGGGACAGCGTGCCGGTCACCTGAGATCCCGGATAGTCCATTACGTCTTCGGATCCTGATAAATCAACGGGTTGTAGGTCGGTCTTCAGCCCGACTTGTCGGCCTGAAGGCCGACCTACAGACTAATGGACAATCCGGGATTATCCCCTCCAAGCGCTGGCGCAGCCGACCTCGGCGGCCCTCAGAGCAGCCCATCCTTGGACAGCCCGCGCCGGCGCAGGATGCGGCGCAGGGTGTGCAAGGCCTCCAGCTGGATCTGACGCACACGCTCCCGCGTCACGCCCAAGTGCTCGGCCAGCTCCTCGAGGGTGGCCACGTCCTGGTTGTTGAGGCCGAAGCGCCGCTCGATGACCCAGCGATGCTTTTCACTCAGCTCCTTAAGCCACTCCTGGACGTAGTGTTCCACCTCGGCGTTCTGCAGCATCTCCTCGGGCATTTCGGAATTCTCGTCGGCGATGGCCTCGCCGATGGACAGTGAGGGATCGATCTCCAGGGGTGCATCCAGCGAGGCGACCCGGTCATTGAGCTGCAACACCTGCCTGACCTCCTCAACCGGCCGGCCGGTGAGGTGGGCGATCTCATCCGGCCCCGCATCCGTGATGCCGTGTGTCTCCAGATGACGCTTTGCCCTCAGATAGACGTTGAGCTCCTTGATCACATGCACGGGCAGGCGGATGGTGCGCGACTGGTTCATGATCGCCCGCTCGATGTTCTGGCGAATCCACCAGGTCGCGTAGGTCGAAAAGCGGAAGCCGCGCTCGGGCTCGAATTTGTCCAGGGCGTGCATGAGGCCCAGGTTGCCCTCCTCGATCAGGTCAAGCAGGGAAAGCCCGCGGTTGATGTAATGTTTGGCGATGTTCACCACCAGGCGCAGATTGTGCTGGATCATTTGCTGACGCGCCTCGAAGTCGCCCTGACGCATGCGGCTCGCCAGTTCCCGCTCCTCCTGTGGGGTGAGCAGGCTCTCGCGACCGATCTCGTTGAGGTAGAGCTGGGTCACATCATGCAGCTCATCACCGACGTAGTCCGCCTCTGCGGGCGCTTGGGACGGCTCTTCCCCCCCCAGTTCCGCCTCGGCCAGGGGTTCCATGTCCGGATCGAGCTCGTTGTCTTCCAAGTGTCGTGCCTCCTCGTGTCTCGGTTGCCGGTCGCCGCTTTGCCCAAACATGCAGGGCATGCAGCACGCCCGCGGCGGCGGTTGCTTAACCGGGCAGATAGTCTGCCGGATTCACCGGCCGGCCGTAAGCCCTGATCTCGAAATGCAGTTTCGCACGCTCCGCATCCGTATCCCCCACCTCGCCGATCTGCTGGCCCTGGGTGACCCAATCACCCTCCTTGACGAGGATCTTCGATTGATGCGCATAAACGGACAGCATGATCTTGCCGTGTCGAATGATGGTGAGCCTACCGTAGCCGCGCAGCCCATGTCCCGTGTAGACCACCCGTCCTGACGCGGCTGCAAGGACAGGGGCGCCATAGGGTGCAGCGATCTGGATGCCCTTGCGCCCCGCCGGTTCGTCGTATCCGGCGATGACCTTGCCCTGTACGGGCCAGACCCATCGAACAGGCGTCTCACCGTACTCGAGGGGGTCCTCCTCTGCCGCCGATTCGGCCGGCGGCCGCAGTCGGAGCGAGGTACCGGCTATGATCCGGTCCGGATGGGCGATCCCGTTCCAGCGGGCGAGCTGCCGATAATCGAGACCGTGCTCCAGCGCGATGCGGAACAGGTTGTCACCAGGCCGGACCAGATAGCGTTCCGGCAGCGACGACGGCGCAGTCGGCTTGGCCCGTTCCATGACCGGGGCCGGGTGGGATGTGGAGGCACAGCCGGCGAGCTGGAGGACCCCGCAAACGAGCAGCCAAATGGAACCCGCCGAAGGCCTCAGGCCACTCCCGAGCGCAGGGGCACGAATTTGACCGTCTCCAGTTCCTGTTCCACCAGCCCTTCATCGCGCACTTCGACCAGGGTCAGACGTTGGTCCTCGCCCTGTCCGACCGGGGCGATGAGCCGTCCACCCGGTTTCAGTTGGGCCATGAGTTCCGGGGGGATGAAAGGTATGGCTGCGGCCACCACGATGGCGTCGTAGGGCGCCTCACGCGGATAGCCACGACTGCCGTCGGCCACCTTGACCAGCACATTGCGTATCCGCAGCCTGTCCAGGTTCAAGCGCGCCTTGCCAACCAGCTTGGCGATGCGCTCCAGGCTGATGACCCGCTTGGCGAGCCTCGACAGCACCGCCGCCTGGTAACCGCAGCCGCCACCGATCTCCAGCACCTTCTCCAACGGCTGCCCCCGACAGGCCAGCTCGCAGCTGCGCGCCACGGTGTAGGGGCTGGAGATGGTCTGCCCCTCGCCGATGGGCAGCGGTGTATCCTCATAGGCACGGCTCTGCAGACCTTCCTGCACGAACAGGTGACGCGGGATCTCGTTCATGGCCGCAAGCACCATGGCATCGTTGATACCCTCCTCCCGCAGCCGCTCCACCATGCGTGCGCGGGTGCGCTGGGAGGTCATGCCTATACCGCTCGCCCCGATCATCGGTTCAGCCAGTCCTCCAGCAGGCCTAGCTGCGGGTAGCGCGTAAGATCAACCTGCAAGGGCGTGATAGAGATGCAATGGTTGGCGACGGCGTAGAAATCGGTGCCCGGTCCGGCGTCCTGGGCATCGCCCGCGGCCCCCACCCAGTACATGACCTGGTTTCTGGGATTGACGGTCCGCACCACGTCCTGTGCCTTGTGCCGTCGTCCCAGACGGGTCACTTTCACCCCCTGAATGGCTTCCGGGATCTCGTCGGGGACGTTGATGTTGAGCAAGACGGGCTCGTCGAAAGGATGGGACTCGAAACGCCGAACCAGGTCGGCGACGAAATTCGCCGCGGTGTGGAAATGCTCGCCCTGGATGTTGGCCAGGGACACGGCCATGGCCGGAATGCCCAGCAGAAAGCCCTCGGTCGCGGCCGCCACGGTGCCGGAATAGATGGTGTCATCGCCCATGTTGGCGCCATGGTTGATGCCAGAGATGACCATATCCGGTGGGTGCGGCAACAACCCGGTGACCGCCAGGTGGACACAGTCGGTGGGTGTGCCGTTGACATGGAAGAAACCGTTGGGTGTGCGCCGAACCGACAGGGGCCGATCCAGGGTCAGCGAGTTGCTTGCCCCGCTGTGGTCCCGCTCCGGCGCCACCACCGTGACCTCGTGTGACTGAGCAGCCAGGGTCGTGGCCAGGACGGCCAGGCCAGGTGCGAAATAGCCGTCATCGTTGCTGAGGAGGATCCGCATTGGCCACGAGGGGGAATTGTGGTCGGGGCGAGAAGATTTGAACTTCCGACCCCCTGCACCCCATGCAGGTGCGCTACCAGGCTGCGCTACGCCCCGACGAACCGCAAATTATAGGGGCTCGGGACTGACCGGTAAACATGATGTATAAGTCCAACCACCTTTGGCACTCGGGTTGGTGTTTAAGGAGGAAGGATAGCGAAGTTTGGCTGAGGCT
>DAITOH010000075.1:0-7010 GCA_036834225.1 Thiobacillaceae bacterium
GGTCTGCTGCCCTGGCCCGAGGGCTGGCGCTGGCTGGTGCCGGATTTCACCTTCCTCGTGCTGCTGTACTGGAACATCCACTCCCCGCACCGCGCCGGCCTGGGTTTAGCCTTCGTTTTAGGCCTGCTCACCGACGCGGCCCGCGGCATGCTGTTCGGCATGCACGCCCTGGTGTATGTTGCGGCGGCCTTCGTCGCCCTCTCCGTGCGCCGCCGGCTGGAAAACTTCCTGCCGCCGGGCCAGGCGCTGCAGCTTGCGCCCCTGTTCCTGGGCAAGGAGCTGGCGGTGCTGCTGCTGGGGCTGGCCATCGGTCAGACGGTCATCGACTGGTGGAGTCTTGCGGCCGGGCCCATGGCGGCCCTGCTCTGGCTGCCGGCGTGTCTGCTGCTGCACAGCCTGGGCGGCCGTCCGCCGGCTGGCCCGGCCGCCACGGCCCCGGACAAATAGGCCGGTAGCATGCCGCAGCTGCGTTACATCTCGCCCGAAGAGGCCTTTCGGCATTACCGGCGCCGGTTGGAAGTCGCCGGCTATGTGGCCCTGCTCCTGTTCCTGCTGCTGGCCGGCCGGTTCGTCTGGCTGCAAGTCATCCACTACGAGCACTATCACGCCCTGGCCGAGAACAATCGCATCGCGCTGGTGCCCGCGCCGCCGCCGCGGGGGGCGATCTATGACCGCAACGGCATCGTGCTGGCCCAGAACGACACCGCCTTCACCCTGGAGATCACGCCGCACCAGGCCGGCGACGTGGACCAGGTCTTGGAACAGTTGGCAACAATCATCGAGATCACGCCGGGCGACATCAAGCGTTTTAAGCGCCTGATGGCGGAGAGCAAGGGCTTCGAGAGCGTGGTCCTGCGCTCGCGCCTGACGGAGGAGGAGGTGGCGCGCCTCGCCGTCAACCGCTACCGCTTTCCCGGCGTCGAGGTGCAGGCGCGCCAGTTCCGTCAGTATCCCTATGCCGATGTCATGGCCCATGTGGTGGGCTATATCGGCCGCATCAACCCGACCGACAAGGCGAAACTCGATAAGGAGGGTCGGGCCGCCAACTACCGTGGCACGGAACAGATCGGCAAGGCCGGAGTGGAGGCCCGCTACGAGCGCTGGCTGCATGGTCGCACCGGGGTGGAAAAGGTGGAGATCGATTCGGGCGGACGCGCGGTGCGCACGCTCTCGCGCACCCCGCCTGTAGCCGGCTACGGCATCTATCTGCACCTGGACGCTAGGCTGCAGCAGGTCGCAACCGAAGTGTTCGGCGACTTCCGCGGCGCCCTGGTGGCGCTGGACCCCACCAATGGCGGCGTCCTCGCCTTAGTCTCCCGCCCTAGCTTCGATCCCAACCTATTCATCGACAGCGTCGATCAGGCCACCTGGGCGGCGCTGAACGATCCTAAGGAGCGGCCGCTGATCAACCGGGCTCTGCGCGGCGTCTACCCGCCCGCCTCGACGATCAAGCCGTTCATGGCCTTGGCCGGACTGGAGCTGGGGCTGCGCACTCCCACCGACAGCATCGTCGACCCAGGCTATTTTTCCCTGCCGGGCAGCACTCACCGTTTTCGGGACTGGAAAAGGGATGGCCACGGCGTGGTGGACCTGAAGCGCTCGGTGGTCGTCTCCAGCGACACCTACTACTACCGCCTTGCGCATCAGATGGGCATCGACAACATGCATCGCTTTCTGACCCAGTTTGGCTTCGGCCAGAAGTCCGGTGTGGACCTAGACGGGGAGCTGGCCGGCCTAATGCCTAACCCGGAATGGAAACGCCGCCGCTTCAACCAGCCCTGGTGGCCGGGCGAGACGATCATCGCCGGCATCGGCCAGGGCTACACCCTGGCCACGCCCATGCAGCTTGCCGTGGCCACCATGGCCCTGGCCAACGACGGCGTGGTCTATCAGCCCCAGCTGCTGCGAGCTTGGCAGGACCCCGAAACCGGCCGCATGCATTACGCCGCGCCGCGCATCGTCGGCCGCATCCCGCTCAAAGCCCAGAACCTTAAGGTGGTCAAGCAGGCCATGGTCGAGGTCACCCTGCCGGGCGGAACGGCAGCGGTGGCGGGCGCCGGCGCGCCTTACGCCTTCGCCGGCAAGACCGGCACCGCCCAGGTCATCGGCATCAAGCAGGGGGCCCGCTACGACGAAAAGCGCATCGCCGCCCATCATCGCGACCATGCCCTGTTCATCGCCTTCGCCCCGGCCGACGCGCCGCGCATCGCGGTGGCGGTGGTGGTGGAGAACGGCGGTAGCGGCGGCGGCACGGCCGCGCCCATGGCGCGCAAGGTGATCGACTACTGGCTGCTAGGCAAACGGCCAGACCGGCCTGCGCCCGGGCAGCCGACGGCGGTCGCGCCCGCCGAGGAAGGGGAGGAGCGCGAGGATGGCGCCCCGGCACTCGAGTCGGCAGAGCCGCCGCCCACGACCCGGAGGGGCATCCATGCGGGTTGAGCACTTCTTCCGGCGCCTGACGGCCCACCTCGACCTGCCCCTGGTGGGCCTGCTGGGGCTGCTGCTGGTGGTGAGCGTGGTCACCGTCTACAGCGCCACGGAAGGCAACCCCGCCCGGTTCGTCGCGCACCTGGTCAACATCACACTGGCCCTGGCGGCGATGCTCCTCGCCAGCCATATCCCCCCGCAGCGCCTGATGCAGTTCACGCCGCTGGCCTATGTCGCCGGGCTTATGCTGCTGGTGGCCGTGGCCCTGTTCGGCGAGGTGGTCAACGGCGCCCGGCGCTGGCTGGACCTCGGCGTAACCCGCATCCAGCCCTCGGAGCTGATGCGCCTGGCCGTGCCCCTGATGATCGCCTGGTACCTGCACCAGAAGCAGGAGAGCATGCGTGCGCGGGATTATGCTGTTGCCGTCGGGCTGCTTCTGCTGCCCGTCATGCTCATCCTGCGCCAGCCTGATCTCGGCACCTCGCTGCTGATCGCCGCCTCGGGCTTCTTCGTCATCTATCTGGGCGGGCTGAGCCTGCGGGTGCTGGCCGGCGCGGCTGTCCTGGGCGTCGTGGTCGCCCCGTTCGCCTGGCACCTTTTGCACGACTACCAGCGCCGGCGCATCCTAACCATGATCGACCCCAGTTCCGACCCCCTTGGCGCCGGTTACCACATCATCCAGTCCACCATCGCCGTGGGCTCCGGCGGCGTCACCGGCAAGGGCTGGATGGAAGGCACCCAGACTCACCTCGACTTCTTGCCCGAACGCAGTACGGACTTCATCTTTGCCGTCTTCGCCGAGGAGTTCGGCCTGATCGGCAACCTACTGCTGCTCGGGCTTTATGCGGCCATCATTTACCGCGGCCTCGTGCTAGCCGCCAGCGCGTCGACCCTGTTTGGCCGCCTGATGTCCGCCGCCCTGGTCCTCACCTTCTTCATCTACGCCTTTGTCAATATGGGCATGGTTTCCGGCATCCTGCCGGTGGTGGGGGTGCCCCTGCCCCTGGTGAGCTATGGCGGCACATCGATGGTGACAGTCCTGTTCGGCTTTGGTATCGTGATGAGTGTTGCGACCCACAAAAAATTGGTCAAAACATGAGCTTGCCAAGCAAATTTATTGTTGTTTCTGGGATCGGGTTACTCCTTGCCGGCTGCACCAGCGTGGGCACCCGCACCCAGGAGCCGGGTGCCGAAATAGCCAGGCCGACCGTCGTCCGCCCCTTCAGGGGCGGGGGTTACTACAAGGACGACGGGCCTGGCGCCAATCCGCCGCCCAACCTCCACGCTGTGCCGGACGCGGTGCCGAAAGTGGAGCCCCTGCACCGGTACGCGAATAAACCCTATCAGGTCAAGGGCGTGACCTACATCCCCGATCTGAGCGGCAAGCCCTATTTTGCCCGCGGGCTCGCCTCCTGGTACGGCCGCCGTTTCCACGGCAAACCGACCGCCTCGGGCGAACCCTACGACATGTATGCCATGACGGCGGCCCACAAGACCCTGCCCATACCAAGCTATGCACGGGTAACCAACCCGCGCAATGGGCGCAGCGTCGTCGTGCGCATCAACGACCGGGGGCCCTTCCACCCCGACCGCATCATCGACCTGTCCTACACCGCCGCCTACAAACTGGACCTCCTCGGCAGCGTGGGTATGGTGGAGGTAGAGCACCTCCTGCCCGAAGCGGGCGATGCCGCCACCTCCTTCGCCGCGAGTGCCGAGGAGATGCCGCGCGTGCTCGCCGTGGAGACCCCGCCCGCGGCAAACCCCGGCCGTCTGGGTGAGGCTGGTGCCGGCGCCCAGAGCGCATCTCCCCCCGCCGCGGGGGTGTACCTTCAGCTCGGCGCCTTCGCCAGGCCGGAATCCGCGCAGGCGCTGGCCGACCGTCTGGTGCGCGCCCTGGGCCGCCAGGTGCCAGGCGTGCTGCAGCAGCCGGAGGGCGGTCTGATCAAGGTGCTGGCCGGCCCCTACACCACGGCCGAAGAGGCCGACCGGGCCGCGCGCGTCATCGCCGACGGCCTGGGGGTGCGGCCTTACAAGGTCCAGGCGAGACCGGTGTCGGCGAACGTCGCCGAGGGATCGCGCGCGCAGACCGTGGCGGCCGCGGCCCAGCCGGCCCATTGGCTGCAGCCGGCCGCCTATGCCAACCCGCAGTCGGCCGAACGTTGAAGGCGGACAAGGACGTGCCCCTGCCGGGCGTGGAGAAGGTTAAGGCCGACGGCCTGATCAAGGTCCATGCCGGTCCCTAAGGCAACGCCGGACAGGCCGATCAGGCAGCCATCCGCCTGGCCGCGACCCTGGGCCACAAACCGTACCGGGTCGTGCGCTGAGCGCACTGCCAGGTGTATCCCGAACGCGTCCGGACGATGACCCTGACGTGGGTCGGGGAACTTAGGTCAGGGCCTGCGGGTCGGGTAGACACTTTTGGCTAGGCTAAGACCCCTGTTGGCACTGACGAACAACGTGTAGGTCGGACTTCAGTCCGACTACCCATCTCCATCACCCCAAGCTCATGAAATCGCTGCTGCTGCTCGTATCCCTCCTCCTTGCCTTGCACGCCCAGGCCAGCGCACTGCCGGTGCCGCCGCCGCCCCAGATTAACGCGCGTGCCTGGCTGCTGACCGATCTGCTCTCCGGCCAGGTGCTGGCGGAAAAGGCGCCGGATGCCCGGGTCGAGCCCGCCTCGCTCACCAAGCTGATGACCGCCTATCTGGCCTTCGCCGCCATCAAGGAGGGGCGCATCCAGCCCGACCAGGCCCTGCCCGTGTCCGAGAAGGCCTGGCGCGCGGAGGGATCGCGCATGTTCCTCGACCCGCGCCGCCCGGCCAAGGTGGATGAGCTGCTCAAGGGCATGATCGTGCAGTCCGGCAACGACGCCTGCATCGTCCTGGCCGAGGCCATCGCCGGATCCGAGGAGGGGTTTGCGGCCATGATGAACCAGATGGCCAAGCGGCTGGGCATGCACAACACCCACTTCGTTAACTCCACGGGCCTGCCCCACCCCCAACACTACACCACGGCGCGCGACCTCACCCGGCTTGCCGCCGCCTTGATCCGGGACTTCCCGAACTATTACGGCTATTACGCCATGAAAGAGTACACCTACAACGGCATCACCCAGCCCAATCGCAACCGCCTCCTCTGGCTGGACCCCTACGTCGACGGCGTGAAGACCGGCCATACCCAGAGCGCCGGCTACTGTCTGATCTCCTCCGCCAAGCGCGGCAATCGCCGGCTGCTCGCAGTGGTGTTAGGCGCCCGCTCCGAGAGCGGCCGCGCCACAGAAAGCCAGAAGCTCCTCAACTACGGCTTTCGGTCCTTCGAGACCGTGCGCCTGTACAAGGCCAACCAGCCGGTGACCCGGCTTAGGCTTTACAAGGGGCGGCAGGCCGAGGTGGGGGCCGGCTTCCTGCAGGACATGTACGTTACCATCCCCCGCGGCGCCGGCAACCGCATCCAGGCCCAGCTCATCACGCGACAGCCCATGATCGCCCCGGTCAGCCGCGGCCAGCCGCTCGGCACCGTGCGGCTGAGCGTGGACGGGCACCCCCTGGGCGATCACCCCCTGCGCGCCCTGGACAATGTGGCCGTGGCAGGGCTGCTGGGGCGCGCGTGGGACAGCATGCTGCTGTGGTTCCATTGAGCGGTCGCGCCCCGGGGCGATGCCGAACGGGGCAGGCTCGGGGATGAGGGGTTGACACCGGCGTGTCGACGGCTATGTTTGCCCCCACCCCCCACCACTCACCCCTCACCATGACCACCGTCTATTTGAACGGCGCCTTCCTCCCCCTGGAGGAGGCTCGCGTCTCGGTGCTGGACAGGGGATTCCTGTTCGGCGACGGGGTCTACGAGGTGATCCCGGTCTATTCGCGCCGACCATTCCTCCTGCATGAGCATCTGGTGCGCCTGCAACATAGCCTAGACGGGATCCGCCTGGCCAATCCCCATAGCGAGACGCAATGGGCCGACCTGGTCCACCGCATAGTGGCCGAGGCGCCATGGGCCGATCATGGCATCTACCTGCAGGTCACCCGCGGCCCCGGACCGCGTGACCATGCCTTCCCCGACGAGGTCAGGCCGACGGTCTTCCTTATGCCCATGCCGCTCAACCCGCCAGCCCCGGCCCTGGTGGCGTCGGGCGTGTGTGCCGTGACCGCGACCGATGACCGCTGGTTGCACTGCGACATCAAGGCCGTGTCCCTGCTGGCTAACGTGCTGCTCAGACAGCGGTCGGTCGATGCTGGCTGCGCCGAGACCCTGTTGCTGCGCGATGGCCGGCTCACGGAAGGCACCTCCAGCAATGTCTTCATCGTCAGCGACGGAGTGATCGCGACGCCGCCGAAGTCCAACTTCATGTTGCCCGGCGTGACCTACGACGTGGTGCTAAAGCTCGCCCGCCGCGGCGGCATGCCCTACGCGGTGCGTGACATCACCGAGGCCGAACTGCGTGCCGCCGACGAGATCTGGCTCACCTCCACCCCCAAGGAAGTGCTTGCGGTCACTACCCTGGACGGCCGGCCGGTGGGCGACGGCCGGCCCGGTCCGGTGTTCAGGCGCATGCACGCCGCCTACCAGGACTACAAGGC
>DAITOH010000076.1:0-6909 GCA_036834225.1 Thiobacillaceae bacterium
CAAAACAACACCCTCATCGCCCTGCTGCACTTTCGTACTGCCTCACCCTTCTGCTTACCGTCGAATAGTGCACCCAACGTGTGATCGCCAGCATGGTGTGTTGTCCTGACAGATAGGCCCGCGCCATGGCTTCGTTGCGCGGGCAGCAGCGCTCGAGATCGGCCAGCGCTTGCGTGAGCGCGCGCCGCAGTGCGCGCGGGCATCGCCTTGCATCTCGAGTGGCTAAATCAGGAAATCGAACGCCTGCCCCAGACGATCCGGGCGCACATCGATCGCGACCCCAGTCTGCGCGACGTACAGCGCCTGCTCGACTCCATCTTCGGCCTGTAAGAGCACGCGGCCTTGGCAGGCCTACTCCTCTTTGCGGGTGCCCGGCTCCACGGCCGGGTCGACAGGCATCCGATAACGTTCGCTCGCCCACTCGCCGAGATCAATCAGCTTGCAGCGCTCGCTGCAAAACGGCCGCCAGCGGTTTTCCGGCCGCCATTCGACGGACTTGCCGCAAGTGGGACAGGTGACGATCCTGTACAGACCGGTCATGGAATAACAAAAGGCGGCTTACGCCGCCCCTTGCCGTGCCCTGTCGGCTCAGACCGAGAAGGACGAGCCGCAGCCGCAGGTGGACTGGGCGTTGGGGTTGCGAATGACGAACTGAGCGCCTTCTAAGCCCTCGGTATAGTCGATCTCTGCCCCCATCATGTACTGCATGCTTATCGGGTCGATGAGCAGGGTGACACCACCCTTTTCCATCACGAAGTCGTCTTCGTTCTTCACCTCGTCGAAGGTGAAGCCGTACTTGAAGCCCGAGCATCCGCCGCCGGTGACGAAAACACGCAGCATGAGGTCGGGGTTGCCTTCCTCATCGATGAGCGACTTCACCTTGCTAGCGGCGCTGTCGGAGAAGGTCAGGGGGGGCATTTCGGTCACGGCGTTCATGGATTGCTCCTGTAATCATGTTGATGCTCGGGCATTATTCTCGCCGGGAAAGTTCCCGTCAACCTCATAGCCCGGAGGGTTTCAGGGGGATACTGGCACCTGGGTGAGCCCGGCGGATTCCTCGAGACCGAAGGCGATGTTCATGTTCTGCACCGCCTGGCCCGACGCGCCCTTGACCAGGTTGTCGATCACCGACAGCACGACCACGGTGTCTCCGTCCCGGGGCCGGTGCACGGCGATGCGGCACAGGTTCGAGGCCCGCACCGAGCGTGTTTCCGGATGGGTCCCGGCAGGCAGCACGTCGACGAACGGCTCCGCTTCATAGCGTTGATCGTAGAGCGCTTGCACATCCACCTCCCGCGTAAGCCGAGCATACAGGGTGGCGTGGATGCCGCGGATCATGGGGGTAAGATGCGGCACGAAGGTCAGCCCGACCTCGTGCCCCGCCAGGTGTGTGAGCCCCTGGCGGATCTCCGGCCAATGGCGGTGACCCGGCACGGCATAGGCCTTGAAGCTGTCGGTGGCCTCGGCAAAGAGGATGTGCGTCTCCGCCTTGCGCCCTGCGCCGGACACGCCGGACTTGCAGTCCGCCACCAGCCAGGAGCTATCCACCACCCCGGCCTCGATCAGAGGCAGGAAACCGAGCAGCACCGCCGTCGGATAACAACCCGGGTTGGCGATCAGGCGTGCGGTCCTGATCCGGTCACGGTTCATCTCCGGCAGGCCGTAGACGGCCTCGGCCACTAGCTCGGGACAGGCGTGCTCCATGCCGTACCAGCGCTGCCACTGCGCGATGTCCTGGATGCGAAAGTCAGCCGCCAGGTCGATGACGCGCACGCCGGCGTCGAGCAGTTCGCGCGCCTGCTGCATGGCCACGCCGTTGGGGGTGGCGAAGAACACGACGTCGCAGCGCTTGAGCGGCGCGTCCTCGGGCGTGGAAAAGGCCAGGTCCACCCGGCCACGCAGCGATGGGAACATGTCCGCCACCGGCATGCCGGCCTCCTTACGCGAGGTGATAGCGCTGATCTCCACACCGGGGTGCTGGGAGAGCAGGCGTAACAGTTCCACGCCCGTATAGCCGGTGCCGCCGACGATGCCTGCCTTCAACATGGTTCGACCTCCTTGTGATGCCTTGAGCTGGTGGGGGAGTGCTGAACGGGTCTTCCTGTAAGCATGGCCACGAAAAGAAAAAAGCCGCCAGGCATGGCGGCTTTTCGTGACCGGCTGCGATCAGCGCTTGGAGAACTGCTTGCGACGGCGCGCCTTGTGCAGGCCGACCTTCTTGCGCTCGACTTCACGCGCGTCGCGCGTGACCAGCCCGGCCTTCTTCAACACCGGCTTGAGGCCGTCGTCGTAATCGATCAGGGCGCGCGTGATGCCGTGGCGCACCGCCCCAGCCTGTCCGATCTCGCCACCACCATGCACGTTGACCATGATGTCCAGGCTGTTGACGCGGTCGGTCAGCACCAGGGGCTGACGCACCATCATGCGGCCGGTCTCGCGGGCGAAATACTGGTCCACGGGCTTGCCGTTGACCAAGATCTTGCCGCTGCCGGCCTTGATGAAGACACGCGCAACGGCGCTCTTCCGCCGCCCGGTGCCGTAGTAGTACTCTCCGATCATGCTTGGGTCTTCCTTGGGCGGTTAGCGGATATCCAGGACCTGAGGCTGCTGGGCGCCGTGCGGATGCTCGGCGCCGGCATAGACCTTCAGCTTCTTGAGCATGGCATAGCCCAGCGGGCCCTTGGGCAGCATGCCCTTGACGGCCTTCTTGAGGGCACGGCCCGGGAAGCGCGCCTGCATCTTGCCGAAGGTGGTCTCGTAGATGCCGCCGGGGTAGGTGGAGTGACGATAATACTTCTTGTCCTCGGCCTTCTTGCCGGTGACGCGCAGCTTTTCGGCATTGACTACGACGATGTAGTCGCCGGTATCCACGTGCGGGGTATAGATGGCCTTGTGCTTGCCGCGTAGACGCTTGGCGATCTCCGAAGCCAGGCGCCCCAGCACCTTGTCGCTCGCGTCCACCACATACCAGCCGCGCTGGACTTCGTGCGGCTTAGCGGAAAAGGTCTTCATGACAGATCCTGAACAGGGCATCGCGTAAAGGATGTGATCATAGCGGTGGTTTCAATTTCCTGTCAAACAGGCTTTCTAACCGCACCGGCCTGCCGCGATAATCCGCTTATGGACATCGGCTGGCTCGTCACCAACCTCATCGCCGCCTTTCTGCTGCCGCCCCTCAACCTGCTCGTGCTCATGGTCTGGGGCGCCTGGCTGCTGCGTTCGCGGCGAAGACAGCGCCAGGGGCGCGCCCTGATCTGGCTCTCGGCCGCCGGACTCTGGCTGCTGTCCACACCCTATCTGGCCGAGCTCATGCTCGATGCCCTGAAGCCGCCGCCAACACCGATCGCGGGTAGCGAGGCCGAGGCCATCGTCATCCTCGCGGGCGGCGTCTACCGCGGCAATCTGGAGTATGGCGGCGACACGGTGGGCCGGCTTACCCTGGAGCGTGTGCGCTACGGTGCCTGGCTGGCGCGCAAGACGGCCAAGCCGGTACTGGTCACCGGCGGCGCGCCGGCGGGCGGCGTAGCGGTGGGGCGTTTGATGCACACGGTGCTGGAACGGGAATTCGGCATTCCGGTGCGCTGGGTGGAGGATCGTTCCAGCAACACCCGTGAGAACGCGCTCTACAGCGCCAGGCTTCTGAAGGCCGCCGGCGTGGAGCGCATCTTCCTGGTCACCCACGCCTGGCACCTGAAGCGGGCCATACCCGAATTCCAACGGGCTGGTCTAGTGGTCATCCCCGCCGGCATCGGCTACGCGGCCCCCGACAGCCCGAGCGTGCTGGACTTCGTGCCCTCGGCGCGGGGTCTGCTGGACAGCTACTACGCCATGCACGAAGGCATAGGCCTGATCTGGTACCGTATGCGCAATCTGTTCTGAAGGAGTAAGCCGACATGAAGTCGCGCGTCAGATGGATCGAGGATGTCTGTTTCATGGGCGAGAGCGGTAGCGGCCACGCCGTCGTCATGGATGGCGCGCCGGACATCGGCGGGCGCAACCTCGGTCCGCGTCCGATGGAGATGCTGCTGCTGGGCGCCGGCGGCTGCACCTCAGTGGACGTGGTGATGATCCTGAAGAAGAGCCGCCAGCAGGTCACCGGCTGCGAGGTGGTGATCGAGGCGGACCGGGCCGAGGACCACCCCAAGGTGTTCACCCGCATCCACATGCACTTCATCGTCCGCGGCCGCGGCTTGAAGGCGGAGACGGTAAAGCGGGCGATCAGGCTCTCGGCCGAGAAATACTGCTCGGCCAGCATCATGCTGGGCAAGACCGCCGAGATGACGCACGATTTCGAGATCATCGAGGAGGACGCACCCAGCGCTGCCACCAGCGCGGATTGAGCCCCAAGCCGCCCCCGAGGAGGCCCAAGTCGCTTTTGGGACGGCCCGGCGAACGACTTGGTGTTCAGACCCAATACGCGGTCTGGGTCATGACCTTGGAGCTGAGCTTCATGGCCAGTTTGACCAGCAGGGGCAGTTCCGCCCCACCGTGGGCGATGGCCGTTTCGGCATGGCGGATCTCGTCCGCCTTCATCTGTTCGATGATGGCGCGGCTCTTGGCGTCCTGCTCGGGCAGGCGCTTTAGGTGACCGTCCAGGTGACCCTCCACCTGACGTTCGGTCTCAGCCAGAAAGCCCAAATTCCAGCGATCGCCAAGTGCGCCCGCCAGCACGCCGATGGCGAAGGAGCCCGTGTACCAGAGCGGGTTGAGGTAGCTTTTGTGACTGCCCAGTTCCGTCAGGCGCCGCTCGCACCAGGCTAGATGCTCGGTCTCCTCCTCGGAGGCCTTCCTCAGGGCGCGGGCCACCTCGGGGTTGCGAGCAGTCAGGGCCTGGCCCTGATAGAGGGCCTGGGCACAGACCTCGCCACTGTGGTTTACCCGCATCAAGCCTGCCACTCGCCTTCTCTCCGAGTCGCTCAGAGCCCCCTCCGGCACACCGCTGTCCGGGTGGGGGCGACGGCTCACGGCCGGGGCGAAGACCGTGCGCAGGGCGCGGTCGAACTGGAGTATGAGGGCATCGGGGATGGGCAGCATGACGGCACCTCGCAGACTAGGAACGAGGTGGGAATGATAACCCCAGGCGCGGCCGACTGATCTAGGCCGATCTCCTCGTCAACAGCCCCTGACCGCGGTTGATCAGGAAGGGCTATCCTCGCCCCAACGCGGCAGCAGACCATGGACGATGCCCAGATGGTCCAGGATTCTAGCGACGACATAGTCCACCACCGCGTCCACGCTTATTGGGCGGTGGTAGAAGCCCGGGTTGGCGGGCAAGATGGTGGCGCCCGCCTCCGCCAGGGCGGTCATGTTTCTGAGGTGGATGAGGGAGAAGGGGGTCTCGCGCGGCACTAGGATAAGGGGGCGGCGTTCCTTGATGATCACGTCGGCGGCCCGTTCGATGAGGTTGTCCGACGACCCCTGGGCGATAGCGGCCAGTGTGCCCATGGTACAGGGGCAAACCACCATGGCATCGGCCGGGTTGGAGCCCGATGCGACCGGGGCGAACCACTCCTCACAGCCATAGACGTGCAGCTCACCGGCCTGGCTGGTGAGATGCTCTCGCAGGTAGCGTGCGAGTTCATCGCTGCCGGAGGGTAGAGTCAGATCGAGTTCCTGTCTTGCCACGATGCGGGCGGCTTTGGAGACCAGCAGGTCCACGCGGCAACCCGCCTTAAGCAGGCAGGCTAAGAGACGGAGCCCATAGGCCATGCCGGAGGCGCCGGTGAGGGCGAGGGTGATGCGTTTCATCCTGGTCGATCGTCTCCGTGTGTACAGAGGTCACAGGGTAACGCAGAACAGCTGGCCAAGGCCGTCGAATCGGGCCATGGTGCAACGGATGCAGGCCAGGACGGCCTCAAGGCGCAAGACCCCTCTGTACACGCTCGGCGTTTGTTCGCGGCGCGTCTCCGACTCGACCGCGCGCGGCGTCAGCGAGCAGGCGGGCCGCCACCAGGCCGTTGACCAGGCCAGTGACCCACGCAGCCGCGAGGAACAGTGGGGCCAGCGGCAGCAGGCTTACACCGGGCATAAGCCAGAGGTCCACCACCATGAGCTGCGCACCGACGTGGGCGAAGGCGGCCAGCACCGACAAGCCCACCAGACCTAGGAAGGCCGGATAGAGACTTCGGAACAGGGCCAGGATGATCAGGCTTGCCAGTGTACCGGATAGGCTGAGCACGAAGGCGGGCGTGAGAAAATTGCCTAGCAGCAGGGCACCAGCCACCACCCTCAACAAGCTGACCCAGGCCGCCATGCGCCAGCCGAAAAGAACCAGAACCAGAAGGGTGACGATGTTGGCAAGGCCGGGTTTGATGCCCGGGATGGGCAGGGGAATGACCGCCTCCGCCAACGTCAGCCCGACCGCCGCAGCGGCATAGGTCGCCACGCGGCGATCCTGCTCCCGCACCGCCAGCTCAATAGTTGAGGCTGTCATAAGCGGACGCTCCGCGCTGCACGCTGACCCGGTTGGGCAGACACAGGGCGGTCTCGCCTGGTGCGAGCCAACCCTGGCGGACACAGAGCTGACGAGGACCGGGATCGGCCCTCACCCGCACCTGTCCATCGCGGATCTCCACCAAGGTGACGCCCAGGGGACCCGGCACCTCGATGAGCCGGTTGACCCGCAGGCTGGCCTCTGCATAGACCTGCCCCGCCTGCCAAATCAGGACCCGGTCGTCCCCACCCCCGGCACCGATGCGTGCCACCACCATCACCGCCAGCAGGCCCAGGACTAGCACCAGGCCATCCCCCCAGCCCAGCCAGCGCAATGATGCGGCAGCGCGCAAAGCGTGCCCGAGCGCGGTACTAAGGCCGTTCATCCAGTCAACCCCCGGTGACGGATCAGCACTGGCTGACGGGGCCTGAAATACTCGGCCAGGGTCTCAGCGAAATAGACCGACCGGTGCTTGC
>DAITOH010000077.1:0-6784 GCA_036834225.1 Thiobacillaceae bacterium
GCGCCCTACATGCCATGGGTATCCGGCAAGAGGGTACTGACAAGGACGTGGCACGCCTCTAGGCGGCTTCGCGGCCCTCGGGCTGGAACAGGTCCTGGGGCAGGGGCAGCAGCGCGCGCAGGTCTGTGCGCGTGAAGGGACGCAGGCGCGCCTTCTTGGTCACCGGGCACGACAGTTCCGCCTCCCAGGCCGGCGCCTCCCGATTGAGTACGCGGTTAATCTGGGCAAGCCGGCCGGCGGTGGCCTGGATGTAGTCGTCAAAGCGCGGCTTCAGGGTGCGGTCCAGGCGCAACAGCCGATAGCAGGCCTGCGGGATGCGCGATCGGCGCAGGGCATGGTCGGCCTTGGCCAGCACCCGCACGGCCTTGAGGGCCAGGCTGCCGGTGCAGCCGAAATGGCGGGCGGCGAAGTCGGAGACATCTAGGTCGTTGTCCAGCAGCAGTTCGGCCGGATGGGCGAAGGCATGGCGGGCGATGTGGGCGTCCATGGCCCATTCCACCGCCACGTGCGTAAGCCAGGGGATGTCGGCGAGTAGCTTCTCGTGCGCAGGAACGAAGTGATTGTGGGCGATCACGTCCACCAGCAGATGGCTGGCGTAGCCGACGGCGATGGCCTGTTCCGCCTCGTCGCCGGCGGCGATGAGCAGATCGTGGGCGGTGTGCCAGCGGTGGGTCTGAACGAAGGCGTCGCTTTGCAGGTGCGGCCCCACCAGGGCAAGATCGGGCATGCAGGCGCCGGCCATGGCCAGCCGGGGGTGACGCAGTACGGCCCGGCGCAGGGCCGGGTCCAGCAGGGGGACGGCCCAGATCAGCAGCTGGGCGAAATAGACATGGGTATGCAGACCCCAGGCGAGGGCATCGCCGCTGGTGAGCAGCAGCGGAATCGTATACAGCAGGATACGGGCCGCCCTCGACATAGCGGCGATGATGGGGCCCTTGCACTAAGGATTGATTGCGGGCGCATGATGTTTTCGTGACGTAAATCGAGACAAATCCCCCGATTACGGCGAGAATCCACCAAACGACTTCAGGGACTGTCACAATGCGCGCACTGATCTGTGGCTCCATGGCCTATGACACCATCATGGTGTTCCATGACCGCTTCAAGCATCACATCCTGCCGGAGCAGATCCACATCCTGAACGTCTCCTTCCTGGTGCCGGACATGCGCCGGGAGTTCGGCGGCTGCGCCGGCAACATCGCCTACAACCTGAAGCTGCTGGGGGGCGAGCCGGTGATCATGGCCACGGCGGGCGAGGATTTCGCACCCTATGCCGAGCGCCTGCGCATGCTCGACATCGACACTACACACATCCGCATCATCCCGGGGACCCACACGGCCCAGGCCTTCATCATCACCGACTTAGACGACAACCAGATCACCGCCTTCCACCCGGGCGCCATGAACTCCGCCCACGTCAACCGGGTCTCACAGACGTCGGGCATTATGCTTGGCATCGTCTCGCCGGACGGGCGGCAGGGGATGATCGATCACGCCGCGCAGTTGCATGCTACGGGCATCCCCTTCATCTTCGATCCGGGTCAGGGCCTGCCCATGTTCAACGGTGAGGAGTTGATGACGTTCGTGCGTCAAGCGGATTACCTGATCCTCAACGACTACGAGGCCAAACTCCTGCAGGAGCGCACGGGCGTGGGGCTGGACGATTTGGCGCGCGAGGTGCGGGCCCTGATCGTGACCTTAGGCGCGCAAGGCTCGGAGATCCGCGCCGACGGACGGCTATATTACATCCCGCCGGCGCGGGCTACGGCGGTGGTGGACCCCACCGGCTGTGGTGATGCCTATCGGGCGGGGCTTATGCACGGCATCCTACACGGTTTAGACTGGCCTACCACAGGGCGGCTAGCTGGGCTACTCGGCGCGATCAAGATCGCCAGCCGTGGCGGTCAGAATCACGTCTTCGACGCGGATGAGATTGCAGCGCGTTTCAAGGCGGAATACGGTTACCACCTGCAGTAGGAGGACGTCATGAACAAATGGTTGTGGTTGTTGCCCATCGCCATTCTGAGTGCCGGCTGCGCCAGCGGCTTGGGCAGCGGTGACTATGAGCGCCGCGAGGCCCGTCGCGTGTACGAGGTAAAGATGGGGGTGGTGGAGAGCGTGCGCAGCGTCCGGCTCGAAGGCACGGAATCCGGTGTCGGGGCGGTGGCGGGCGCTGCCGTCGGGGGCATCGCCGGCAGCACCGTCGGCGGGGGCAAGGGCCAGACCATCGGCGCCGTCCTCGGTGCCGTTGCCGGCGGTGTGGCCGGTGCGGCCGCCGAGGAGGTCCTCACCCGCAAGCCCGGGCTGGAGATCACGGTCCGTCTGGATTCCGGGCGCACCATCGCCGTGGTCCAGGAAGACACGGGCGAGCGCTTTGCCATCGGCGATCGGGTGCGCGTCCTCGAATCGGGCGGTCAGGCGCGCGTGAGCCGTTGATCAGACAACTGATGTGTTTCAAGTCATCAAAGCTTCACACGATCGTCACCTTGGCGTCACCGCGGCCTTATACCGTAGGGAACAGACCGGTATTCTTCGAGGGCTAGACCATGTTGCACGAAGGGCTTGACACCGACCGCAAGGCGCGGAACAACTTCCATGTCGGCCTGGCGCTCCACCAGGACGAGGTGCGTGAGGCGCAGCGTCTGCGTTACAAGGTCTTCGCCGAGGAGATGGGCGCGCGGCTCACGGGGCCCGAACCCGGCCTGGACGCCGACCTGTACGACCCCTACTGCGAGCACCTGCTGGTGCGTGACACCGATACCGGCGAGGTGGTGGGGACCTACCGCATCCTCAATCCGGTCAACGCCAGGCGCGTCGGCAGTTATTACACCGAACAGGAGTTCGACCTCACCCGGTTGCAGCACATCCGCGCCCGCCTGGTGGAGCTGGGCCGCTCCTGCGTGCATCCGGACTACCGCAGCGGCAGCGTCATCACCCTGCTTTGGGCCGGTTTAGCGGAATACATGCTCAAGCACCACTACGAGTACCTGGTCGGTTGCGCTAGCATCAGCATGCAAGACGGCGGCCAGAACGCCGCCGCCGTCTGGCACGCGGTCAAGACCAAGCACCTCGGCCCCGTCGAGTGGCGCGTCTTTCCGCGCTGCCCCCTCCCCCTCGATGCGCTGGACAGTGCCCCCGCCGCCGTCCTGCCCCCGCTGATCAAGGGCTATCTGCGGGTGGGGGCCTGGGTTGCCGGCGAGCCGGCCTGGGACCCGGATTTCAATACCGCCGATCTGCCCATCCTGCTCGCCATGAAGAACATCAACCGGGCCTATGCCCGGCACTTCATGAAGGACTGATGCGTCTTGCGGCCTACCCGAAGCTGATCCGCCTGGGCCTGACCGTCCTGGCCGGGGCGCTGACCATCCTGCTGCTGTTTCCCTTCCTCAAGCCCGATGAGCGCGATCGCCGGGTGGTGGCCTGGGCGCGCAAGCTGCTCGCCAGCGTGCGCGTGCGCGTGACAGTGCGGGGCCGCCCGCCGGCGGTGCGCGGCGAGGGGGCGTTAATCGTCGCCAACCATGTCTCCTGGCTGGACATCCACGTCTTGCACAGCCTGTTGCCCAGCCGCTTCGTGTCTAAGGCCGAGGTGCGCAACTGGCCCCTGATCGGCTGGATGGCCGGCCGTGCCGGCACCCTGTATCTGGAGCGGGCCAGGAAGTCTGATGCCCGCCGGGTGAACGAGGAGATGACCGCGCTGTTGCGCGACGGTGAATGCCTCGCCCTGTTCCCGGAGGGCACGACCACCGACGGCACCCGCCTGCTGCCCTTCTACCCCAGTCTGCTGCAGCCGGCGGTGGCGGCTGGCGCCCGGGTCTGGCCGGCGGTCATCCGCTACCGGCATGCCGACGGGCGCATCAACCTGGAGGCCGCATACCACGACGACATCAGTCTGGGTCAGTCGCTCTGGCGCATCCTGGCGCAGGACGAGATCTTGGCCGAGGTCAGCTTCCTGCCGCCCATCGCCACGGCCGGTCTGCACCGGCGCGAGGTGGCCCGCCGCGCGGAGGCCGCTATCCGTGCGCACCTGGCTGCCGACGGGCTTGGCAGCCAATCTGGAATATCCGCCCATCCTCGAGCCGCAGGGCAGTAAGCCGGCCGCCCCAGAGACAGCCGGTGTCGAGCGCGGCCACGTCGTCGCGGACGTAAAGCCCCAGGGTGGACCAGTGGCCGAAGATCACCCGCACATCGCGGCTTTGTCGCCCCGGCATGTCATACCACGGGATCAGTCCGGGCGGCGCCCCGGCGGGCGCGCATTTGTGCAGGAATTCCAGGCCACCGTCGGCATGCAGGAAGCGCATGCGGGTCATGGCGTTGGCGATGAGCCGTAGCCGGTCCTGGCCGGTGAGGGCTGCGGACCAGTGGCGCGGCTCGTTGCCATACATGTCGCGTAGAAACCTGCGGTAGCCCTGGCCGCGCAGGGCGTCCTCCAGCTCGCGCGCCAGTGACTCGGCCAGCGCCGCCGTCCAGTCGGGCATGAGTCCGGCATGGACCATCAGCCAGTCGCCCTCGCGGTGGAGCATGGGCCGGCGGCGCAACCAGTCCAGCACTTCGGCCCGATCGGGCGCCTCCAGGATCTCGGTCAGGGTGTCCTTCTTGTGCGGCGGCACGAAGCCCTCCGCCACCGCCAGTAGATGCAGGTCGTGGTTGCCCAAAATGGCGACCACGCCGTCTTCGTGTGCCATGCACCAGCGCAGCACGCCGATGGAGTCCTCGCCCCGGTTGACCAGGTCGCCGGTAAGCCAAAGCCGGTCGCGCCGGGGATCGTAGTCGATGGCTGCGATGAGTTCCAGAAAGGCATTAAGACAGCCCTGCACGTCGCCGATGGCATAGGTGGACACGATGGGTCTTAATAGGCGGTGTAGAATCGGCAGCCATTTTACCGGGTCGCCAGGTGCGACTTGTACGCCTGTATGCTCTCCGATCTCAATCCCCAACAACGCGAAGCGGTGAAATATCTGGACGGCCCCCTGCTCGTGCTAGCCGGGGCCGGGTCGGGCAAGACGCGTGTGATCACGCGCAAGATCGCCTATCTCATCACCGAGTGCGGCTACAGCCCCCGCAACGTCGCCGCTATCACCTTCACCAACAAGGCGGCGCGCGAGATGCGCGAGCGGGTGGGCGAGCTTATGCCGGGCAAGGCGGCGCACGGTCTGACCGTCTCCACCTTCCATTCCCTGGGCCTACACATCCTGCGCGCAGAGGCCCGGCGCATCGGTTACAAGCCGCGCTTCTCGGTACTGGACGCGCACGACGCCCAGGCCCTGCTCGCCGACATCCTCAAGGCGCCGGACAAGACCTCGCTTAAGCGCGCCGCCGCCGTGATCTCCAACTGGAAGAACGCCCTTGTGCCGCCGGAGCGTGCCCTCGCCGCGGCAGCCGACGAGGCCGAGCGCCAGGCCGCCCAGGCCTACCGGGCCTATCAGGACACCCTCAGGGCCTACCAGGCCATGGACTTCGACGACCTCATCCGCCTGCCGGTGGAGTTGTTCCGCCAGGATGCCGAGGCCCTGGCCACCTGGCAGGGTCGGCTCAGATACCTGCTGGTGGACGAATATCAAGACACCAACGGCGCCCAGTACGAGCTTCTCAAGCTCATCGCGGGGCCTGCCGGCCGTTTCACCGTGGTGGGCGACGACGACCAGGCCATCTACGCCTGGCGCGGTGCGGATGTGGAAAACCTAAGACGCCTGGGCGAGGACTACCCGCGCTTGAAGGTGATCCCGCTCACGCAGAACTACCGTTCCTGTCAGCGCATCCTCAAGGCCGCCAACAGCGTCATCCGCAACAACACGCGTCTAGCCGAGAAGGTGCTCTGGAGCGAGCTCGGCCCGGGCGACCACGTCACCCTCCTGCCGTGCCGCGACGACGCCCACGAGGCGGAAACGGTGGCCATGCGCATCTCCGCGCACAAGTTTGAACACCGCGGGCGTTTCGGCGACTACGCCGTGCTCTACCGCGGCAACTACCAGGCCCGCCCATTCGAGGAGGCCCTGCGCGCCCTGAAGATCCCCTACGTGCTCTCGGGCGGGCAGTCCTTCTTCGAGCGCGCCGAGATCAAGGACATCACCGCCTATCTGCGCCTGATCGCCAATCAGGACGACGATCCCGCCTTCATTCGCGCCATCACCACGCCCAAGCGCGGCATCGGTCCGGCCACCTTAGAGCGCCTGGGGCTCTACGCGGCGCAGCGCCACGCAAGCCTGTTCGCCGCCGTCTACGAGGAGGGGGTGCGCAGTCATCTTGCCCCGAAGCAGCTCGCCCCCCTCGCCGAATTCTGCGACTTCATCAACCGTCTGGCCTATCGGGCCGAACGCGAACCGGCGGGGCGGCTGTTGGAGGAGTTGCTTAGCGCCATTCGCTACGAGGCCTGGCTTTATGACAGCGAAGACGACCGTGCGGCCAGGACTAAGTGGGGCAACGTACGCGAGTTCGTCGACTGGCTCGCCAAGAAGGGCGAGGAGGACGGCAAGGGTCTAATCGAACTGACCCAGACCGTGGCATTGATGAACCTGCTGGAGGGACGCGAGGATCAGGCCGTGGATGCGGTGCGGCTGTCTACGCTGCATGCGGCCAAGGGTCTGGAGTTCCCGCACGTCTTCCTGGTCGGCCTGGAGGAGGGGATCTTACCTCACCGCGAATGTCTGGAAGGCGATCGGCTGGAAGAGGAGCGACGCCTCATGTACGTCGGCATCACCCGCGCCCAGCGCAGCCTCACCCTGACCTGGTGTGCCAAGCGCCGGAAGGGGGGCGAGACGGTACGCTGCGAGCCCTCCCGCTTCCTGGC
>DAITOH010000078.1:0-6750 GCA_036834225.1 Thiobacillaceae bacterium
CCATCCCTCGCTGCGGCTGCCGACCAGCGCTGCGCGCTGTCCTGCGCCCTGCGGGCTGGTCGCGCCAGCACCCGCTTGAGCCGCGCCTTCGGACGTGTTCAACCGAGGAATCAAGGATCATGCTCAACGCCCTCTGGATCGGCTTCTTCCTCAGTGCCTTCGTCGCCGCCTGCGTGCAGTTCCTGGTCCTGGGCAACCAGGGCATCTTCGCCGCCCTCATGCAGGCGGGGTTCGACAACGCCAAGACGGCGTTCGAGATCGCCCTCGGGCTCACCGGCGTCATGTGTCTGTGGCTGGGGGTGATGAAGATCGGCGAGCGCGCAGGCTTCCTGGATGCCCTGGCGCGAATGCTCGCCCCTCTGTTCGCGCGGCTGTTTCCGGATGTGCCGCGGGGGCACCCCGCCCTGGGGTCCATCACCATGAACCTGTCGGCCAATGTGCTGGGGCTGGACAACGCCGCCACCCCCATGGGCCTCAAGGCCATGCGCGAGCTGCAGGAACTCAACCCGGACAAGGAGACGGCCAGCAACGCCCAGATCCTGTTCCTGGTCCTCAATGCCTCTTCCGTGACCCTGCTGCCGGTGACCATCTTCACCTACCGGGCCCAGATGGGGGCGGCCGACCCCACCGATGTCTTCATCCCCATCCTCATGGCCACCTATTGCTCCACCTTGGCAGGGCTTGCCTTCGTCTCCATGACCCAGAGGATCCGCCTGCTGGACCCGGTGGTGCTGGGCTGGCTGGCAGGACTCACCCTGGCCGTGGGTGGGCTCGCCGCCTGGTTCGCCAGCCTGCCGGCCGAGGAGCTCGCCCCCCGGTCCGCGCTGGTGAGCAACTTCCTGCTGCTTTTTCTGATCGTGCTGTTCCTGATCGGTGCCGTCGTGAAGCGGGTCAACGCCTACGAGGCCTTCATCGACGGCGCCAAGGAGGGCTTCGGCGTGGCGGTGACCATCATCCCCTATCTGGTGGCCATGCTGGTGGCCATCGGTCTCCTGCGCGCCAGCGGCCTGCTGGGGCTGCTGGTCGAGGGGGCACGCACGCTCGTGCAGGGATTGGGTTTCGATGCCACCTGGGTGGAGGCCCTGCCCACCATGCTCATGAAGCCGCTGTCGGGTTCCGGGGCGCGGGCGATGATGATCGAGACCATGCAGACACACGGTGCCGACAGCTTCGCCGGCCGGCTCGCCAGCATCGTCCAGGGTAGCACCGAGACCACCTTCTACGTCCTAGCGGTGTATTTCGGCGCGGTGGGCATCAAGCGCGTGCGCCATGCCGTGGCGGGGGGCCTGGTGGCGGATGTGGCGGGCTTCACAGCGGCGGTGGGGGCGGCATATTTGTTTTTTTCGCTCAACCGATGAGGCGTCACACCCATGCCAATCGAGCCGGTTTACGCTATTGAGCCATTTATTTTTTGATGATCTCGCATGCAGGAATATCCCACACTCGCCGCCGTCGACCTCGGCTCCAATTCCTTCCATCTGCAGGTCGGACGCGTCGAGGGCGAGCAGCTCTTCTACCTCGACGCCCACAAGGAGGCGGTGCGTCTGGCCGCGGGACTGACCGCTGACAAACGCCTGGACGAGGACTCGCAGCGCCGGGCGCTGGACTGCCTGTCGCGTTTCGGCGAGCGGCTCAAGGGCATGCCCGCCGGTGCCGTGCGCGCGGTGGGCACCAGTGCGCTACGGGTGGCGAAGAACGCCCCCGAATTCATCCAGCGCGCCCGTGCCGCCCTGGGTTTCGAGATCGAGATCGTCTCCGGCCGCGAGGAGGCGCGGCTGATCTACCTGGGCGTGGCCCATAGCCTGCCGCTCACCCAGGACCCGCGGCTGGTGGTGGACATCGGCGGCGGCTCCACCGAGTGCATCCTGGGCGTGGGCTATAAGCCGCGCGAGCGCGAGAGCCTGCGCATGGGCTGTGTGGTCTACACCCAGCGCTTCTTTCCGCGCGGCGTGATCGACAAGGCCGCGTTGCTAGCGGCCGAGACCGCCGCCCGCATCGAGATCCAGACCGCCGCCTACCCCTTCCGCCATGGCCGCTGGCACGAGGCGGTGGGCTCCTCGGGCACGGCGCGGGCCCTGGGCGAGATCCTTAGGCAGAACGGCCGCTCAGACGGCCAGATCACCCGGGACGGGCTCGAGTGGCTGTGCGAGCGCCTGCTGCGGGCAGGCAATGTGCAGACCCTGACCCTGCCTGGGCTCAAGCCAGACCGGCGGCCGGTCATCCTCGGCGGCTTCGCTATCATGCACGCCCTGTTCCAGGAGCTGGGCATCGAGACCATGACCGTCGCCCAAGGGGCCATGCGTGAAGGCATCCTCTGGGACTTGCTCGGCCGCGTGCACGACCACGACATGCGCGAGGTCACCGTCGCCCAGTTCATGCGCCGCTACCATGTCGACGCGCGACAGGCAAGAAGGGTGGAGCGCCTGGCGCTGCAGCTCGCGCGCAACCTCCCGGGAATGAACGATGAGGCGATGCACCTGCTGTCTTGGGCCGCGCGTCTGCACGAGATCGGTATCTCCATCGCCCATTCCGGCTTCCACAAGCATGGCGCCTACATCCTGGAGAATGCCGACATGCCTGGTTTTTCGCGCCAGGATCAGGCGAGCCTCGCCAGTGTGGTGCGGGCGAGCCGGGGCGGCTTGGACAAGCTTGCGCTGGACCATCGCGATGGCCTCTGGCCACTGATCCTGTGTCTGCGCCTGGCCATCCTGTTCAATCTGAGTCGCACGGACAGCGCCCCCTCGAAACTCGCACTGAAGGTCGATGCTGGACGCTGCGTGCTCAGTCTTCCGCGTGCCTGGCTGGAGGCCAACCCCTTAACCCAGGCCGCCCTGGAGACAGAATTGCGCGGGTGGGCGGGGGTCTCGGCGTGGATGCGCCTGTCTGGCCTAAAGGCAGGCTGATCAGCTCTTTGCCGCCAGCAGGTTGAGCAGGAAGCTCTGCGCCTCGAAGGGCTTGCCGCGACGGGCGCGGCGGCGGTAGCTGCCGTCGGGCTGCATCTCCCAGGCCTTGACGTTGTCCTTGAGGTAGGGCTTGAGGCCCTCGTTGATGACCCGCTTCTTGAGCTTCCCGTCCAGGATGGGGAAGCCGGTCTCGATGCGGCGGAAGAAATTGCGGTCCATCCAGTCGGCGCTGGCCAGGTAGACGTCCTCGCGGCCGCCGTTCCAGAAATAGAAAACGCGGTGGTGCTCCAGGAAGCGGCCCAGGATGGAGCGCACACGGATGTTCTCCGACACCCCGGGCAGCCCCGGCCTAAGAGCGCACACCGCGCGCACGATGAGGTCGATCTGCACCCCGGCCTGGCTCGCCTCGTACAGGGCAGCGATGACCCGCGGCTCCAGCAGGGCGTTCATCTTGGCGACGATGATCGCCTTCTCGCCGGCGCGGGCGCGCTCGGTTTCGTTGCGGATGGCGGCCATGATGGCTTTATGCAGGGTGAAGGGCGACTGCAGCAGGTGGGCGTGCTCGCCCGCGTCGCCCAGCCCTGTGAGCTGCATGAAGACGTCGTTGACGTCCTGACAGAGTTGCTCGTTGCAGGTCAAGAGTCCAAAGTCGGTGTAAAGCCGCGCCGTGCGGGCGTGGTAGTTGCCCGTGCCGAGGTGGGCATAGCGCTTGAGCCGGCCGCCCTCGCGGCGCACGACCATGGCCATCTTGGCATGTGTCTTGTAGCCGACCACACCGTAGACCACGTGCGCGCCGGCCTTCTCGAGCTGATCGGCCCAGTTGATGTTGGCCTCCTCGTCGAAACGGGCCAGCAGTTCCACCACTGCGGTGACTTCCTTGCCGCGTTGGGCGGCGGTGATCAGGTGGCGCATGAGCTCGGAGTCGGTGCCGGTGCGGTAGACGGTCTGCTTGATGGCCAGTACGTTGGGGTCCTCCGACGCCTGGCGTATGAAGTCGATGACCGGCTGGAAGGACTGAAAGGGGTGGTGCAGCAAGATGTCGCCGGCGCGGATGGCGGCGAACAGGTCCTGCTTCTTGTCGCCGGCGAGCTGGGCGGGCAGGCCGGGGCTGAAGGGCGCGAACTTCAGGTCCGGGCGGTCCACCTGGTCGGGCACGTTCATCAGCCGCACCAGGTTCACCGGCCCGCGCACCTGGTAGAGGTCATCGCGCTCGAGATTGAACTGGCGCAGCAGGAATTCGTAGGTCTCCTGCGGGCACATGTCCGAGACCTCCAGGCGCACGGCGTCGCCGAAATGGCGGTGCGGCAGCTCGCCCTGCAGCTGTTCGCGCAGGTTCTTGTTCTCCTCCTCGTCGACGAACAGGTCGGAGTTGCGCGTGACACGAAACTGATGGCAGCCTAGCACCTGCATGCCGGCGAACAGCGCCCCGACGTGGGCGTGCAGAATGGAGGAGAGGAAGACGAAACCGTACTCGCACCCGGCCACCTCGGCCGGTAGCTGGATCACCCGCGGCAGCGCCCGCGGCGCCTGCACCACCGCCTTGCCGGATCTGCGCCCGAAGGCGTCCTTACCGGTGAGCTCCACGGCGAAGTTGAGACTCTTGTTGAGCACGTTGGGGAAGGGGTGGGCGGGGTCCAGGCCGATGGGGGTGAGCACCGGCATGATCTCGTTGAAGAAGTACTCCCGCACCCACTCGGCCTGCTCCGGCGTCCACTGCGCGCGCTTGTAGAAGCGGATGCCATGCGCGGCGAGCTCCGGCAATACCTCGTCGTTGAGCACCTCGTACTGGCGCGCGACGATGGCATGGGCGCGCTTGGCGATCTCCTTGAGCGCCGCCCTGGGTGTAAGGCCGTCGGGGCTCAGGTGATGCGGGTTGACGCGCATCTGCTCCTTGAGGCCTGCCACCCGGATCTCGAAGAACTCATCCATGTTGCTGGAGGTGATGCACAGGAAGCGCAGGCGCTCGAGGAGCGGGGTGGCGGGGTCCTCGGCCTGGGCCAGCACCCGGCGGTTGAATTCCAGGATGCCGAGTTCGCGGTTGATCAGGTGTTCGCTGGGAGGCAGGGGACTCATGCGGGCACTTAGTCGGCAGTCAGTCGGTCGAGATGCTAACCTGTATGTTTAGTGACTTCTAGGCCCGCCGCAGTGGAAATCGAGATCAAGCTCGCATTGGAGACCCGATCAGTCAACCGGTTCAAACGGCAGCCCGTGCTCACGGGGCTTAAGCCCGCCTCGAGCCGACTCTATAGCGTCTATTTCGATACACCGGCATTCGACCTGCTCCGCGCCGGCGTCGCCCTGAGGTTGCGCCGTGACGGCTTCCACTGGGTGCAGACAGTGAAGGCGAGGGCGGGCAGCGGCGGCGTGCTGGCCCGGCGCCCGGAATGGGAAGTCAAGGTCGCCGGCAAGCGGCCCGACCTGGAGGTCCTGCCTGACGAGGCGCGCCGACTGATCCCATCTTCTTCCGGCGCCGACCTGGCCCCTGTCTTCGAGACCGAGTTCCGCCGCACCGCCTGGCAGGTGGAGGAGGGGGGCAGCCTGATCGAGGTGGCCCTGGACCGGGGCGAGATCCGGGCCGGTGGGCAGGCATGGCCGATCTCTGAGATCGAACTGGAACTCAAATCGGGCGCGCTCGGCGATCTCTTCGCCCTGGCCGATCGCCTGCTGGCGGACCTGCCTGTCCGTCTGGAACCGCGCAGCAAGGCCCAGCGCGGCTACCAGCTGGCCGGTGCCTTGCCGCTCGCACCGGTGAAGGCGGCGATGCCCGGTCTGAACGCGGAGGCGCCGGCGAGTGACGCTTTCACCGCCATCGTCCGCGCCTGCATGGCCCAGTTCGAGGCCAACCTGCCCGGCTTCATGCAGGCGGAGGAACCCGATCCCGAATACGTGCACCAGATGCGGGTCGCCATGCGGCGCTTGCGCGCAGCCACGGGGCTCATGCGCTTCATGGCGCGGGAGGCCCCCAACTGGGTGGGCGAGCTGAGATGGCTCATGGGGGAACTGTCCTTGGCACGGGACTGGGACGTGTTCGTTACCGAGACGCTGCCGCGAGTGCGGGAGCGTCTAGAACAGCCCGCCGTCCTGGATGCCCTGACCGAGGCCGCCCAGGGCCTGCGCCGGCAGGCCGATGACCGGGCCAGGACGGCGCTGGCCAGCCCCCGTCTCGTCCGCCTGTGGTTGGCCATCGAACAGGACCTGACCACAACCGCCGGCACTTCGATTTCCACGCGGGAATGGGCCAGGGCTGCCCTGGACCGCCGCTACCGCCAGATCCGCCGCCTGGGTAGCCGACTGGATGAACTGGACCCGGCCGAGCGCCACGCCCTGCGCATCGCCGGCAAGAAACTGCGCTATGCCGCCGAATTCTTTGCCGCCCTGCATCCCAAGGCGGCGCGGCGCTTCATCGCCACCCTGGCGGGCTTGCAGGACGTGCTGGGGATCCTCAACGATGTGGCGGTGACCGCACACCTGCTGCAGGAAGCCAAGCAGGCAGGCGGTCAGGCGGTCTGGGAGGGGGCCGGTGTAGTGGCCGGCTTTCTGGCGCGTGAGCAGGACCTGCGCCTGGCCGAATTGGCGCACAGCTGGCAGGCGTTTCGCCGCGCGCGGCCCTACTGGCGCTGAATCAGGCGCTGAAAGCGCGAAGACGCGCCACGTCCAAGACGCGGATGGTGCGGCCGTGCATCTCGATCAGGCCGGCCTGGCTCAACTGGCCGAGCATGCGTGAGAGGGTCTTATGCGCCAGGTTAAGCTGGGCGGCGAGCGTCTGCTTGCTGGTGCCCAGGTGTCGCGTACCGGACGATTGCATAGACCCGCGCCGTGCAATGTTTGTCAGCCGCGCGGCCATGCG
>DAITOH010000079.1:0-6664 GCA_036834225.1 Thiobacillaceae bacterium
GAGGCCATGGGCCGCGCGGCCAACCGGGTGATCGACGAACTCACGCTCTGGCTGGCGCAGGTGGTTTCGGCGCAAGGCCGATAGAATACGCAGCCTGCAATCGGTCGACGGAGCTCGGGCTACCCCCGGAAACAGGCCCCCAGACCCCTCCACGCGACGACATGATCATCTACATCCACGGTTTCAACAGCTCCTCGCGCTCCGGCAAGGCCCGCGAACTGCAGGCCTGGATGGCGGCTCGGGGCCTAGCTGAGGCCTATGCCTGTCCCGATCTGCCGCACCGGCCGGCCGAGGCCGTGACCCGGTTGGAGTCCCTCATCGCTGCAAGCCGTGGCGCACCCAAGTTGGTGGGCAGTTCGCTGGGCGGCTTTTATGCCACCTGGCTGGCCGAGCGGCACGGGCTCAAGGCGGTGCTGGTGAACCCCTGCGTGGCCTGCCACGAAAAACTGGTCGCAGAGGTGGGGCGGACGCAGAAGAACTGGCACGACGGCACGCAATACGTCTTCACTACCGCCCATGTGGACGAGCTCGCCGCCTTGCACATCCCCCGGCTCCGACACCCCGAGCGCTACCTGCTGCTGGCGGAGAAGGGCGACGAGGTGCTCGACTGGCGCGAGGCGGCGGCCTACTACAGCGGGGCGCGGCAGATCCTACTCGACGGCGGCGATCACGGCTTCACCCGCTTCGCCGATTACATCCCCGAGATCCTGGCCTTCTGAGCCGGGACGCAAGATTCAGGCGCGCCCATGTATCTGCTCTACGAGGAAGACGGCGACATCAAGGCCGGCACCATCCTAGCCGACAACGATGCCTCGCTGCAGGTCGAGTCCCAGCACGGCAAGCGTGCCAAGGTCAAGGCGACCCATGTGCTGCTGCGCTTCGGCGCACCGGCACCGGGCCCGACCATGGAGCAGGCGCGTGCCCTGGCCGCGGAGATCGACCCGGAATTCCTCTGGGAGGTGGCCGGCGAGAGCGAGTTCGGCTTTCAGGACCTGGCCGCCGAGTACTACGGCGGCAGCCCCTCGGCCCCGCAGGCAACAGCCGTCCTCCTGACCCTGCACGGCGCGCCTATCTACTTCTACAAGAAGGGCAAGGGTCGCTATAAGGCGGCGCCCGCCGATACCCTGGCCGCGGCCAAGGCGGCGGTGGAACGTCGGGCACGCGAGGCTGCCCAACGTGCTGAGTGGGCTGCGGCCTTAACCCGTGGCGAACTGCCCGAGGTCTTCCACGGCAAGGTCTTCCACCTGCTGCACCAGCCGGACAAGAACTGCCTGGAATACAAGGCCCTCAGTGACGCCTGCGCGGCGACCGGGCTCACCCCAGTGGCGCTGATGCACCGCTGCGGCGCCATCCCCTCCAGCCACGAATACCATTTGCAGGCCTTCTTGCTCGCCCACTTCCCTAAAGGGACCGGCTTCCCGGACCTGGCCCCGCCGCCGCCCCCGCCTGAGCTGCCGCTGGCCGACTCCCCTGCCTTTAGCATCGACGATGCCACCACCACCGAGATCGACGACGCCTTCTCGGTCGTCTTCCGACCCGATGGCTCGGTGCGCGTGGGCGTGCACATCGCCGCCCCGGCCCTGGGTATCCCGCCCGGCTCCGACCTCGACCGCGTGGCGGCGCAGCGGCTGTCTACCGTCTACATGCCCTGCGGCAAGATCACCATGTTGCCGGAGGACCTGGTGGACCGCTACACCCTGGCGGAGAATCGCGACTGTCCTGCCCTGTCGCTATACGTCGAAGTAGGGCCGGACTACGGCATCCGGGCCCTGACCACCCAGGCCGACCGGGTGCGCATCGCCGCCAACCTGCGCCACGAGACCCTGGAGCCCCTGTTCAACGCCGACACCATCGGTGCTAGGGGCCCGGACTACCCCTTCCGCCGCGAACTGGAGTGGCTGTGGGGCTTCGCCTGCCACCTGGAGGCGGCGCGCGGGCAGGTCGAGCAGGCCGGCCGGGTGGACTACGTCTTCCGCGTGGAGGGAGAGCGGGTGCGCATCATACCGCGGGCGCGCGGCAATCCCATCGACAAGGTCGTAAGCGAACTGATGATCCTGGCCAACAGCCACTGGGGCGGCATGCTGGCCGAGCGGGAGATGGCCGGGGTCTACCGCGTGCAGACCCAAGGCAAGGTACGCATGTCGCTCAAACCCGCCCCGCACGAGGGACTGGGTGTAGCCTGCTACGCCTGGTCCACCTCGCCGCTGCGGCGCTATGTGGACCTCATCAACCAGCGCCAGATCCTGGCCGCCGTGCGCGGGGAACGCCCGGTCTATGCCGGCAACGACACGGCCCTAATGGCAATCGTGCGCGATTTCGAACTGGCCTATGACGCCTATACCGACTTCCAGCGGCGCATGGAGCGCTACTGGTGCCTGCGCTGGCTGCTCCAGGAACAGGTGACGGAAATCGACGCCGTGGTGATCAGGGAGAACCTCATCCGCCTGGAGGGGCTGCCCCTTATCACCCGTGTCAGCGGCGCCCCCACCCTCAACCCCGGCGATCGCCTGCGGGTGGCGCCGGACGAGATCGATCTGCTCAACATCGAATGCGCAACCCGTTTCGTCGCCCTGCTCGAACGCCAGACCGGGCAGTAGTCCACATCCTGGGCGCAAAGCCTCCCGCCAAGCGGGCCTTAGACGACACGCCAGTTGCACGCGTGTCCCGGCTGTGGCATGCCACACTGGGCTTCCTCGCCTTGGCCGTCTCCAGCATCACTAACGCGGTCATGGTCTCGGCCATCGTCCATGTGCTGCTCATCTTCGGGCTCACGCCCGTGGTGCCGATCAACCCCAAGCTGTTCGAGGACCCAAACAAGCCCATGGATGTTGTGCTAGTTAACACCCGCACCCAGGAGCGGCCCTTGAATCCCGAGGTGCTGGCCCAGGCCAATCTGGACGGCGGCGGCACGGTGGAAGAGGACCGCCAGGCCACGAGCCCGCTGCCGGTGGGCCCGGAGGACAGTCTCGCCTCGGCCGAGGCGCAGATGCAGGCGCGGGTGCAGGCCCTGGAACAGCAGGCGCGGGAGCTGATGCAGCGGGTCCAATCCGACCATGCCGTCCCCGAGGCGCGGCCCGAGCCCCCGGCGGAGCCCAAGCCGCCGACGCCCACCCCTGTGCCGACCGATCTTGCCGCCCGCAGCCTGGAGATGGCCCGGCTGGCGGCGCGCATCGAGCAGCAATGGGACGCCTATCAGAAGCGCCCCCGGCGCATGTTCGTGGGGGCACGGGCGGTGGAGTTCACTTTCGCCCGCTATGTCGAGGACTGGCGCCTGAAGGTGGAGCGGGTCGGCAACCTGAACTATCCCGAGGCGGCCCGGCGCAACAAGCTCTACGGCGCCCTGGTGCTGACCGTGTCGATTAACGCCGACGGCACGGTGGAGTCGGTGCAGATCGACCGCTCATCGGGCTCCCGCATCCTGGATGCCGCCGCCATCAACATCGTCGAGATGGCCGCGCCCTACGCCCCCTTCCCGGAGGAGATACGCAACAAGGTCGACATCCTCAGCATCACCCGCACCTGGATCTTCACTCGCTCGGATCAGCTCACCAGCCAGTGAGGAGTGAGGGGTGAGGGGCAGGGGTTTACCGCTCAGCGTTCACCCCTCACCGCACTCAATCCAGATACTCGAACACCTTCACCACCCGCTGCACCCCGGTGGTGCGGGCGGCGATGCCAGCGGCGATGTCGGCCTCATCGCGTTTGACTAAGCCCATCAGGAAGACGACACCGTTGGCGGTGACCACCTTGACGTGGTTGGCGTTGATGCGGCTGTCGTCGAAAAGACGCGCCTTGACCTTGGCGGTGATGGAGCCGTCCTTGCTGCGGGCGGCGAAGCTGATGGGTCCGGCGATGGCCATCTCGTTGTAGACCTCCTTCACGCCGGGCACCCCGCGGCCGATCTCGCTTATGTGGGCCTTGAGGGCCTCGGTGGACGCCTCGCCGGTGATGAGCAGGCGCCGGTTGAAGCTGGTGAAGTTGGCGCGCACACCGTCCAGCTTGGCCTCGCGCAGACGGCTGCCGGCGCGGAGCTCGATCTCCTCGTCCTCGATGTACACACCGGCGGAACGCCGGTCGTCGGCCATCATGGCGCCGATGCCAACACCGGTGGCCACCACCGGCAGGCAGCCGGTGAGGGGGGCGGTGGCCATCAGGCCAAGCAGGGATGCAAGGATCAGTTTGCGCATGTTCAGGCTCCTAACAGTGAGTAATCGATGCCTTCGCAGAGGCAGTGCAGGGTGAGCAGATGCACCTCCCGGATGCGGGCGGCGGTTTCCGCCGGCGCGCACAAGAGGATATCCTCCTCGCGCAGTGAGACTGCCAGCTCGCCGCCGTCGCGGCCGGTCAGGGCGATGACGCCCATGTCCTTGTCCTGGGCGGTGGCGGCCGCCTCCCGTAGACTGCGCGTGTTGCTGCTAGCCGAGATGGTAAGCAGCAGGTCGCCCGGTGCCCCCAGGGCCTCGACCTGACGTGAGAACACGCGGGTATAGTCGAAATCGGCGGCGATGGCACTCACCACGGCCGTATCCGCGTTAAGCGCGATGGCTGAAAGCCCCGGCCGCTCGGCCTCGAAGCGGTTGACCAGGGCCGCGGCGAAGAGCTGGGCATGGGTGGCCGAGGCGCCGCTGCCGCAGACCAGGATCTTGCCGTCGTGCATCAGACAGCGGACCATGCGTTCCACGGCCCGGGTAATCGGCTCCAGCATGACCTCCAGCGCCGACTCCTGGGTGGCGATGCTGTCGAGAAACTGCCGCTGGAGGTGTTCGCTCAAGCTCATGCCGGGTGATTATACCCGTCCGGTTATTCACGCCCCGGAGTCGAAGGCGCCGCGTAGCCAGGTCAGGCGCTCTCCGTCGATGAGCACGGCATCGAAGCGGCAGGCGCCGCGGTGGCGGCATTGCGTAAGATAGGCCTCCGCCGTGCGCCGCAGGCGGGCCTGCTTGGCAGCCGTGATGCTCTCCGCCGCGCCGCCGTAGTCGCCGCGCCCGCGCGCGCGCACCTCCACGAACACCAGCGCAGCCCCGTCGCGCAGGATGAGGTCGATCTCGCCGAAACGGCAACGCCAGTTGCGCGCCAGCAACTTGAGCCCCTGCGCCTGCAGGTGACGGGCGGCGCGTTCCTCGGCGTCGGCCCCGCGCGGCATGTCTTTCTCCCGTTTGGTTACACTGGCAATGCGCTCGGGTCACGCACCGGCCCGTCCTGAGGGTGATCCGGCCCCTGCGGGTGCCGGGTCGGGTGTGTCTCCCGAGCCGTGCCCACAGTAACTTCGAGCCAAACTGCATGCAAGCAGACGAGTTCGTCGCGCAGCCAGGCACCCTGTACGTCATCGCCACGCCCATTGGCAATCTGCGCGACATCACCCTGCGCGCCCTGGACCTATTGCGGGGTGTGGACAGGGTGGCCGCCGAGGACACCCGCGTCACCCAGGGACTGCTCGCTGCCTACGGCATACGCAAGCCGCTCATCGCCTTGCATGAGCACAACGAGGCCCGTGTCACCCCCAAGCTCATCGCGGCCCTGCACGCCGGCGAAAGCCTGGCCTTAGTCAGCGATGCCGGCACCCCCGGCATCAGCGACCCCGGCGCCCACCTGGTGCGGGCCGTGCGCGCGGCGGGCATGCCCATCGTGCCCGTGCCGGGACCCAGCGCCGTGACCGCGACCCTGTCCGTGGCCGGTCTCAAGCACCCCCATTGGCTGTTCTACGGTTTCCTGCCGGCCAAGTCTGGAGCTAGACGCCAGATCCTGTCCGGGCTGGCCGACCTGCCCTTCCACCTGGTCTTCTACGAGGCCTCGCATCGCATCCTGGACAGTGTCGCCGATCTGGCCGCGGCGCTTGGGCCCGAGCGTGAGCTCACCCTCGCGCGCGAGCTCACCAAGCGGTTCGAACAGGTGGTGAGCCTAAGCCTCGGGGATGCGCCGGCCTGGCTTAAAGCGGATGCAAACCGGCAGCTTGGGGAGTTTGTGCTTGTCGTGGCCGGGGCAAAGCGCCCAGAGGCGCGTGCTAGGCTTGCTGTAAGCCAGGTGCTCGATGTCCTCCTGTCCGAACTGCCGCCCACCCAGGCCGCCCGGCTGGCAGCCAGGTTGACCGGCCAACCGCGCAGTCTCATGTATGCCCAGGCCCTGGCCGTCAAGGAGGGAGAGACGAAGCGTTGACCGGAGGGTGTTAAACCGGACTGCCATGCCTAGCAGCCTGAAGCACCCGCGCGCACGCTCCGATCGATCAAACTGATGCAGACGAGTTGCCACGCTGACTTGGTTGTTATGGATCCCCTGGCTTAGTTCCTCTTGATACTGGGCATCCTGCTCTGGTACCGGCGCAAGCTCGTTGCACGATGGCGCGAGCTGGTGCTAGAGCACCCCGTGCTCATCATCGAAAGCGACGACTGGGGCGCAGGCCCCGTCGAGCCCCAGGCTAAGGCCCCACCGCCTCGTGGACATGCTCACGCAAAAGACTGCACCGGCCGCCATCCTGTCATGACCTTAGGGCTCGTCCTGGCCGGCCGAATGGACCGGCATCCGCGCCACGGGGCAGTACCATCGCATCACCCTGGAAGACCCCATGTTCGCGCCGGTTCTTGCCGCCATCGAGCGGGGACGCAAGGCGGGTGTCTTCGCCTTGCAGCTTACAGCCTGGAGCATTACTGGCCCCCTGCCCTAAGGAAGG
>DAITOH010000080.1:0-6625 GCA_036834225.1 Thiobacillaceae bacterium
GTATATGCGTACTACCTTCGCGCTGTTGTCTGCCCTGTTGTTCACCCTCTCTGCGCAAGCCGGCCAGGACTGCCAGCCCGACCATCTGAGCCCGGAAGACCTCGCCATCATGGCCTCGGTGCGGGCCCCCCAACCGGACACGGAGGCGGTGGCGCAGTCGACGACCATCCTCTATGGCGTGGCTACCCACCGTGGTCAGCTCTCTTCCGAGGACATGGCCATCATCCAATCCGTGCAGCCGGTCGGCGCCCGCGTCGTGCTCTGCCCCACGGATCAGGCGGTGCTGAACTGATCCCTCCCTGCGGCCGGGGGTTTTCCCCCGCCGTGGGGCACATGGACGCCGCATAATACGGGCGTCCCATGTCCCCCGATTTTCTCCGCGATCTCTTCCTCCAGGTCTGGCTGCCCATCGCCCTGCTGGTGACAGCTGGCGGGCTTTGGGCCCGCTTCCGCCGCGATCCGCCGGCGGACAGGCTGCGCGTCTGCCTCAACCGCCTGGTGGTGGACGTCTTCGCCCCGCCGCTGCTCTTCGCCCTCTCCGCGCAGGCCCACATCGACCGCCAGATGCTCACCGTGCCAGTGATCACGATCGCCGGCATCCTCGCAAGCCTCATCCTGCTCTATCCGCTGCTCTACCGCTCGCCCCTGGGCGCGGGCCTTGCACGCGAGACCCGCGCCGCCATCTTGCTCGCCGGCTGTTTCGGCAACGTGCTGTTCATGGGCTATCCCGTGCTCACCTTCCTGTACGGCCCCATGGGCGGCAGCTACGCCGCCTTCGCCGACGTGCTGGCCTCCACCCCGCTGGTCTGGACCCTGGGCGTGTGGATCGCCACCCGCCTGGGGCATCCCGGCGGCCAAGGCGCGAGCCTCTTCGGCACCGTGCTTCGCCTGCCGCCGATCTGGGGCTTCGTCCTGGGCTTCACGGTGAACTTCGCCGGCATCGACGCAAGTCCGCTGATCCAGGCTGCCAGGTTCATGGGCCAGGCCACCATCCCGCTCATGCTCTTCACCCTGGGGCTATCCATCCCCTGGGCCGACCTTAGGCCAAGCCGCGCGGTCATCGCCGCCGTCGCCGTCAAGCTGGCCATCGCGCCCTTAATCGTCCTGGGCCTCGCCCGCCTGGTCTTCGGCGAACTAGAGGCCGCGCAGACCGCCGCCATTCTGGAGGTGGCCATGCCCACCATGCTCATGGCCGCCAGCCTGGCCGACCGCTTCCGGCTCGACGTGCGTGCCGCGGCCCTGACCGTCAGCTGGTCTAGCCTCGGTTTCCTGGGGACGCTGCCGGTGTGGATCGTCGTGCTGAAGTAAGCCTTGCCCGCCCTGCGACCGAAGCGACGATCCGGGTCGATGTTGACAAACACTGCGTAGGTCGGACTTAAGTCCAACGATTTTGAGGCTAGTGGCTTAGCCTCGCTTCTTGGCTACTGACTGGCCGCAATGACTGCAATGGCCGGCGCCGTGGGTAGTGCCCGCGTCAGTCCCCCTCGTCGAGCAGCTGCCCGGCGATGGCCCAGTTCTCGTCAGGCAGTTCCTCGAAGGCGATATAGGTGTAGCGCCGGGGTTTAAAGGCGATGCGCTCGAGGGTGTCGGTGATCTCCTCGGCGATGCGCCGCTTCTGCTCGCGGTCGAGCTGGCCGGCGAGCTTGATGGTGACGACGGGCATGGTCAGGTTTCCTCCAGGTAGGCGCGGATGTCAGCGAATACCGCCCGGAACATGGCCGGGGTGAGCCGGTTGGTCTGGGTATTGTAGCGGGAGCAGTGGTAGCTATCGAACAACCGCCGCCGGCCCGGTAGCTCGTGCCGCGCGCCGTGGACGAAGGGGTGGGCGCCGGGCTTAAGCGCGAGCGCCCGCAGCACGGCGCCATGGGCGATCTGCCCAAGCGCGAGGATGGCGGCACCGGCAGGCAGGTCGGACAGTTCCGCAGCCAGATAGGCATTGCAGCGCCTGACCTCGGCGGTGTTTGGTCGGTTTTCCGGCGGTACGCACTTCACGGCGTTGGTGATGCGGCAGCCGGTAAGGCGCAGGCCGTCGTCCGCGTGGATGGAGACGGGCCGGTCGGCGTAGCCGAAGGCGTGCAGGGTCTCGTTAAGCAGGATGCCGGCATGGTCGCCGGTGAACGGCCGGCCGGTGCGGTTGGCGCCGTGCAGTCCCGGTGCCAGGCCGACGATGAGCAGACGCGGCCGCGCGTCGCCGAACGGGGGCACGGGGCGGCAGTGGTAGCCCGGGTGGCGCTGCCGCACTTGGTCGAGAAAGGCGGTCAGGCGCGGGCAGGCCCGGCAGTCGGAGAGCCGGGAATCGGGGATGGGTGATGGGGTGACCTCGCAAACCGGTCTAAGCTCATCCCCCATCACCCATTCCCCATGACGGCTTCAATGCAGATGCGTCGGTACCTGGTGCGCGTCCTGTTCGGGCATCTCGGCGTGCACCACCTCGCCCTCGGCATTGGCGTACAGGGGGGCGCCGCAGTCCTCGCAATATTCCAGGGCGAAACGCTGTTGCAGGACGAGCACCTCGCCGACGCCGGCGGCCTTGAGGGTCTGCTCGATCTCGCCAGCGCTGTCGGTCGTCTCGTCCTCCGTCCCCAGCAGGGGCCAGACCACGCCGTGCACGACTTCGCCGCTTTCCAGTGCGAAGCTCACCCGCCACTCCTCCAGCCTGCGGTCATAGAAGGGGGCGACGACGGCGCGCAGCTTGCCGGGGGGTATGTCGAGTGTGGCGTGCAGATAGGCGACGGCGGCGCGCAGCGAGTAGGGCCGGCCCTCACGGTCCGCCCGGCGCCAGGCGGCAAAATAGGCGTCGGGCAGCAACAGCTCGTAGCCGCAGCCCGGCAGCATCGCCTGCAGGTTGGCGCCACCCTGAGCTTGCCACTGCTTGAGGGCCTCGTCCCGGCTGCCATCGGCCTCGTTCCAGCGGAACAGGGGCCGGCCCGGTTCGACCATCACTGCTCCCAGGAGATAGCGCACGTCGGAGATGTAGGGCACCACCTCGGCCAGGCGGGACGCATCCTCCTCGAAGGTGCGCCCCTCGCGCAAGGCATGCCAGAGGGCCTCGGCATAACGCCGGGTCTGGGCATAGCCGTAGGGCAGCTGATCCGGGCTGTACAAGTAATCGGCGAGGACGCAGCGGACGTCATTTGCCAGCACGTGCGCCTGAAGCTGGGTATTGAGCGCGGCCAACACGTCAGACGGCAGGCGGCGGGCCGGGATGCTGTAGCGCGACCAGACCAGCAGAGGCATGGCAATAAGCAGCAGGTGGCGCGGGCCGTCGGGGGTGGTCACCCGCTCGCTCTCCGTGACGGACTCGATCATGTCGGCCAGTTCATCGTAACCGCGGCCCTGGGTCTCGTTGAGCCGGTCTAAGGCGAGGTTGAGGGACTCATCCTGGCCGGTCTCGAGCAGCCGGGCGATGAGCTGCTGCAATTCGGTCTCCCAGTAGGTGTCCTCGACGCGGCTACCGGACTCTGCCAGGCCTTGGGCAAGCCAGACTAGGCGTTCTGCGTCGCGGCTTATGCGGTGCTTGGAATGGATGCGGCGTCTTTTCATGGTCTGCGATGGTTCGTGGATAGCTTAGGGATGACGGGATTATCCTTCGCCTCGGGCTGCAGGGTCACGTGACCGATGCCGTGGCGCCGGGCCAAAAGCTCCCTGGCCTGGAGCAGGACGCGGGGCCAGTCTTCCAGGGTGTGCAGGTCCAGGTGGGCGGATAGCGCGATATTGCCGGAGGACAGGGTCCAGATGTGCAGATCGTGCACGGACGACACACCGTTCAGGGCGGCCAGGTTGCGCCCGACCTCCTGGAGGTCGATGTTTTGCGGCACCCCCTCCAGCAGGACGTGCAGGGCCTCGGACAGCAGGCGCCAGGCGGAGACCAGGATGAGCCCGGCCACCAGCAGCGAGAGCAGGGGATCGATGGGGGTCCAGCCCGTGAGCAGGATCACCGCGCCAGCCGTGATGGCCGCCACCGAGCCCAGCAGATCGCCGATCACGTGCAGCAGCGCGGCCTGTGTGTTCAAACCGCGCTGGCCGCGTGACAGGCGCCAGGCCACTAGCAGGTTGACCATCAGGCCGATGAAGGCGACGACAATGACGGCCTCGCCGTGGATGTCGCGTGGGTTGCTGAAACGCGCCACGGCCTCCGCGGCGATGAAAGTGATCAGCCCCAGCATGAGCAGGCCGTTGACCAGGGCGGCCAGCACCTCGGCGCGCACCAGGCCGTAGGTATGTCGTTCGGAGGGCGGACGTCGGGCGAGCCATGCGGCCATGGCCGCCAGACCCAGGGCGGTCGAATCGGTGAGCATGTGGCCGGCGTCGGCAATCAGCGCCAGTGAGCCTGACCACCAGCCCGCCACCGCCTCGACGAAGGCGAAGGCGAGGGTGAGCATCAACGCAGCGGTCAGGTGGCGGTGCTCGCCGGGGTGGCCCAGATGGTGATGGACGTGATCGGTGTCCCGATCGAGGGAGAGTTCAGGTCGTGCCACTTCTGCCACAGGTGTTAGTCGGGTCGTCGAGGGCCAGGTCCGCGTCCGCCTGCCCCAGGCCGGCCAGGCGATGCACGGCCTTGGCATAGCGGGCGCTTTCGTGCAGGGCGACGCGGTCGGGGGGGTGGGGGCGGCCGTGCATGCGGGCTAAGCGGATGAGGGCGACGGCCTGGGTCTCCCAGCCGAGCTGGTTCAGCAGCTCGTCGGCCAGCTCGGGACGGTTGCACAGCAGGGCCATGTCGCAGCCGGCGGCAAGCGCGGCCTTAGCCCGTGCGGTGACGTCCCCCGCCACGCTCGCGCCTTCCATGGCCAGATCGTCGCTGAAGACGGCGCCCTCGAAGCCGTAGGCACCGCGCAGGATGTCGGTGATCCAGCGGCGGGAGAAACCGGCGGGCCGGTCGTCCACCCGAGGATAGACGACGTGGGCCGGCATGATGCCGGCCAGGCCCAGGTCGATGAGCTGCCGAAAGGGGACTAGGTCGGCGAACTCCAGATCGGCCAGGTCGCGCTCGTCCACCGGCACGTCCAGATGCGAATCCGCCGCCACGGCGCCGTGGCCGGGGAAGTGTTTGCCCACCGCGTTCATGCCCGCTTCGTGCAGCCCCAGGATGAAGGCATGCGCCAGCTCCGTCACCGCCTGGGGATGGCGGTGGAAGGCGCGGTCGCCGATCACGCTGCTCACCCCATAGTCCAGATCCAGCACCGGGGCGAAGCTGAAGTCCACGCCCACGGCGCGCAGCTCCGCCCCCAGGACGTAACCGGCGTCGCGCGCTAAGCGCTTGGCCATCTGTGGATGCTCGTCCCACAGGCGGCCGATGGAACGCATCGGCGGCAGCGGCGTGAAGCCGCAGCGAAAGCGCTGCACGCGGCCGCCCTCATGATCGACCGCGATGAGCAGCGGCGGCGTGCGCAGGGCGCGGATCTGCCGCGTCAGCTCGGCGATCTGCTCCGGGCCCTCGTAGTTGCGGGCGAACAGGATTACACCCCCCACCAGCGGATGCGTCAGCCGGCGTCGATCGGCGTCGTTCAGGGCGATGCCCTCGACGTCCAGCATCAACGGGCCCAGGGGCAGGCGTAGGGCGTTCATGTCAGTTTCGCCCGGCCATCCCGAAGGAACTGACAAACCCCCTCGGGGGGCGACGAGCGCAGCGAGGCTGGGGGCGGTTTCATCCCAACTCCTCGACGAGGACAAAGGCCACAGCAAAGTGCTGCTCGTCGCTTAAGCTCAGGTGGACGCGGGCAATGCGCCGCGTCTTAAGCCATGCCTGCAAGTCCGGACTGAAGGTGAATGACGGCCGCCCCAGCGCATCATGGGTCACCCCCATGTTGGCGAGGCTCACCGGTGTGCGCAAGCCTGTGCCGAGTGCCTTGGCCAGGGCCTCCTTGGCGGCGAAACGCTTGGCTAGGAGACGGGCCTTGTCCGAGGCACGCGCATAGTCCCACCGTTCCTCGGCGGTCAACAGCCGATGCGCCAGTCTGGGGCCATGGCGGTCGTGCAGCGCCGACATGCGGGCGACGTCGACGATGTCGGTGCCGATGCCCTGGATCACGCTACTTCCCTCGCGTGTCTCACACCACCCCCCCTCGGAGCCGGAGGGCCAAGCAAAGCCGCAAGGAGGGCCTGTATGTGCAAGTCATCTCGCGGTAAACGCACCGCAGGGCCTTAAGGACGGAATGCATGCAGGAATGGAAACCGGGATGGGTTGGGATGCTGGATAAAGATACCATCAACGCGACCTGTCGACTGCCATCCAGGGCCAGGGTTTCAAGGCCCTGAAGGAAGGTCAACGCGTCAGCTTCGATGTTACCAGCGGTCCTAAGGGCCTGCAGGCGTCGAATATCCGCAGCGCCGACTGAGGGCCCCGGGCTGGCATGGTCCGCCATGCCGACCCCAAGGCGCGGGTGGGCGCATGCCCCACCCAGTCGTACCGGAAGCCCGGCGCTACCGGGCTTTTTCTTTCCCATCTTACGCAATGGCCATGGCCAAAGAGGAAATCCTCGAAATGCAAGGCGTGGTGGACGATGTCATGCCGGACTCGCGCTACCGCGTCACCCTGGACAATCGCCACCAGTTGGTGGCCTACAGCGCGGGCAAGATGCGCAAACACCCTATCCGCATCCTGGCTGAGGACAAGGTGACGCTTAAG
>DAITOH010000081.1:0-6561 GCA_036834225.1 Thiobacillaceae bacterium
CCCGCATCGCCTTGTGGGGCGGCTGGGGATGCGAGCCTACCACGGCCAGCATGACGAAGAAGCCGATGGCATAGGCTAAGGCCACGTGCCAGCCGGCCCTAAGCTAAGCCCCACTGAACGGGCCTCGGGAGACAGGTTCGACAGGGCACCCAGCTGGGGAGCCAGACCAGATCATGAAACCGCCAAAGCCTACCGCGAAGGCCAGCACCCCCCAAGTCATAGCCGCTCTGGGTGAGTGCCAGGGCGGTCAGCGGAATGTTGTCAAACACCGAGGAGACGAAGCTAAGCCCGAAGCTCGTCAACCAGAAGGCTATGGGCAGATGGTCCACCGACATCATGGATGCGAAAATCGCTCGGGAGAGCAGGAAGACACTACCCATGGCGGCATCAGGCAGCAGGCTCCACTTGGGTCGGCGCAAGGGAGGTGGCCAGCCATCAGCAGGGCCGCCACCGCCGCGACATAGGCGTAGACGACATGCAGTGGGGCCATGCCGTCGATCCACATCATGGTCGTGGTGGTGTCCCCCACTACGCTGCCCAAGCCGCCTGCATTGGAGGCGGCAACCATGGCCGCCAGATAGCCGATGTGCACGCGGCGCCGGAAGATGTGTGCCGCCACGGTTGCTCTCCCCCGACCCCCCCGAGGAGGAGGGGAGCGTTGTGAGTCGCTCGCGCGACATTCACGGTAACGCTGACGGGCGACGATCGACACAATCAGGGCTTTCTGATATACTTACAGGCTTTGCACCGCAGCGCCCGCCGTAGCGTAAACCTAATCCCCGCTAGGCCCAGCCATGAACCCCCTACTGCTCCGTTTCCTGCCTTTCCTGCGCTGGTTTCCCCTCAGACTCGAGAATCTCAAGCTGGACCTCCTCGCCGGACTCACGGTCGCCCTGGTCCTGATCCCGCAGTCCATGGCCTATGCCCAGCTGGCCGGCATGCCGGCTTACTACGGGCTGTACGCCGCCTTTCTGCCGGTGGCGGTGGCCGCCATGTGGGGCTCCTCGCACCATCTTGGCACCGGCCCCGTGGCCGTGGTCGCTCTGCTGACGGCCTCGTCGCTGTCCGTGCTCGCGGCGCCCGGTTCGCCCGACTTCATCGCCCTGGCCATCCTGCTGGCACTCATGGTGGGCCTGATCCAGTTCGCTCTGGGGGTGTTCAAGCTGGGCGTGGTGGTCAACTTCCTGTCGCATCCGGTCATCGTCGGTTTCACCAATGCCGCCGCCATCATCATCGCCCTGTCGCAGGTGAGCAAGCTCCTCGGCGTGCCCATGGGCCGCAGCGAGCATTTTCTGCTCGACATGTGGGGCGTGTTCAAGCAACTGGGCGACACCCACCTCCCCACCCTCCTGATGGGCCTGGGGGCCATCGCCATCATGTGGCTGATCAGGAAATACCTGCCCAAGTGGCCCGGCGTGCTGATCGCCGTCGTGGTGACGACCGTCGTATCCTGGGCAATCGGCTACGAGAAAAACGCTGACGGCCGCCTCGAGCAGGTCGCCGACCCGGAACTTTATGCCCTGGTGCGGGCAGTGGACGAGGGCGTACGCCGTGTGGACGAACTCAACAAGGCGTTGGCGGCCAAGCAGGACGCGCTGGCCGCTGCGGAAAAGCGCGACGGTGGCTCGGCCGAGGTCCTGCGTCTGGAGGCGGACGTTGGGCTAGCCCGCCTGGCGGTCAAACAGGCCGAGGAGCATCTGAACGAGATTAAGGCCCGCCTGCGCCGTGTCCAGGTGGTGCGCCAGGTGGACGGTATGGGCAAGACCGTGGCCGTCTATCCGGCCGACCGGGTGCCGCAGGGGGTGCAGGTGGAGGACGCCAGTTACCGCATCAGCAAGGTGGGCAAGGGTCAGTTCAAGCTGGTGGGTGGCGGCGAGGTGGTGGGCACCATACCCGAGGGCCTGCCCAGCTTCTCCCTGCCGCAGCTCGATTTCGACAAGATGCGGGTGCTGCTCTCCACCGCCCTGGTGATCTCGCTGGTGGGCTTCATGGAGGCGATCTCCATCGCCAAGGCCATCGCCGCCAAGACTAAGCAGCGTCTGGACCCGAACCAGGAGTTGATCGGTCAGGGGCTGGCCAACATCGTCGGCAGCCTGAGCCAGTCCTTCCCGGTGTCCGGTTCCTTCTCCCGCTCGGCGGTGAACATGAACGCCGGTGCGGTGACCGGCCTATCCTCCGTGTTCACGTCGCTCATCGTGCTGGTGACCCTGCTCCTGCTCACCCCGCTGCTCTATCACCTGCCGCAGGCGGTGCTGGCGGCGGTCATCATCATGGCCGTGATCGGCCTGGTGAACGTGGCGGCCATCAAGCACGCCTGGCGTGCGCACAAGCATGACGGCGTCGCCGCCGTGGTCACCTTCTTCGCCACCTTAGCCTTCGCGCCGCATCTAGACATGGGCATCATGGTGGGCGCGGGGCTGGCCATCGTGTTGTTCCTGTTGCGCACCATGACCCCGCGCGTGGCCCTGCTGGGACGCTATTCGGACGGCACGCTACGCGACCTCAAGGTGCATCCGCATCTCGCCACCAGCAAGCACGTCATGGCCCTGCGCTTCGACGGCTCGCTCTACTTCGCCAACGTCTCCTACTTCGAGGATGCGGTGCTGGAGGCGGTGGCAGACCACCGGGAGGCCAAATACGTGCTCATCGTCGGTGATGCCATCAACCAGCTCGATGCCTCCGGCGAGGAGGTCGTGCGCCACCTGGTGGAGCGGCTGCGCGAGGCCGGCGTAGAGCTGGTGTTCTCCGGCCTGAAGAAGCAGGTCCTGGACGTCATGCGTAGCACGGGTCTGATCGATCTGGTCGGCCAGCACAACATCTTCGCTACCGAGAACCAGGCACTGGCCGCCATCTACGAGCGGCTGGGCGAGGAGGCGGCGGACGATCTGCTGTGCCCCGTGCTGCCTGGCTATCGGGGGTGAAGCGCGCGACGGGGGCAGACGCGGCTGCCATCGGCGGATGATGCGCAGGTCCTGTACCTGTGCAAAGCCCGCCGAGAGGGCGCAGTCCTGGAGCGAGTAACAGGCACGAGTCTGGCATGCGCACAGCTTCGACCTTGCGTGACCGCCTGGCTGCCTTCCTCGAGCAGGGCTGGGTCCAACACGCGATCCTGGCCCTGATCCTGATCAATGCCGTCACCCTGGGGCTAGAGACGGCGCCCTCGGTGATGGCTGTGGCCGGCGATTACATCCTGGCCCTGGACAAAGCCATCCTGTCGGTGTTCGTGGCCGAGATCGCCGCCCGCCTCTACGTGCACCGGCTGTCATTTTTCCGCGATCCGTGGAGCGTGTTCGACTTCATCGTGGTGGGCATCGCGCTCGTCCCCGCCACCGGCCAGTTTAGCGTCTTGCGGGCGCTACGCGTGCTGCGGGTGCTGCGCATCCTCACCATCGTCCCATCCATGCGCCGGGTGGTCGGCGCCCTGCTGTCGGCCATCCCGGGCCTGGGCTCCATCGCCCTGGTGCTGCTGCTGATCTATTACGTCTTTGCCGTCATCGCCACCAACCTCTTTGCCGCCACTTACCCGGAGTGGTTCGGCGACATCGGCCGTTCGCTCTATACCCTGTTCCAAATCATGACCCTGGAGAGCTGGTCCATGGGCATTGCCCGCCCGGTGATGGAACACTTCCCTTACGCCTGGGCCTTTTTCATCCCCTTCATCCTCATCGCCACCTTCACCATGCTCAACCTGTTCATCGCCATCATCGTCAACGCCATGCAGTCGTACAGCGAGGCGGAGCACCAGGACACGGTGGCGGCGGTGGATGCGGCGCGCCAGCACATCGAAGCGGATCTGCACGCCGAGCTACGGGCATTGCGGCAGGAGATCGCGGAGCTTAAGCGGGCGTTGCAGAAAGCATAGATGGCAGTGGAGATAGGTCAGCCAGCAACACCTGGCTCCATGCGCGAGGGGGCGCCGGCCTGGCATGCCCAAACGGCCCTTGAGGCGGCAGCACGCCTGGGGTGCGATGTGGACGCCGGGCTTGACGAGGCGCAGGTCCGGCAGCGTCTGACCCACCATGGGCATAATCGGCTGGCGGAGAAACCGCCGCGCTCCCGGTGGTTGTTGTTCGCCGATCAGTTCAAAAGCCTGCTCATCCTGGTCCTGCTGGCCGCCGCCGTTTTGGCCGGGGCGATCGGGGACCTTAAGGACGCGGTGGTGATCCTCGTGGTGGTGCTGCTCAACGCCCTGCTCGGTTTCTGGCAGGAGCACCGAGCCGAGGCCACACTCGCCACCCTCAAGAAGATGCTCTCGCCTGAAGCGCGGGTACGGCGCGAGGGGCAGGTGCGGGTGATCCCCGCAGCCGGCCTGGTGCCGGGCGACGTGGTGCTGCTCGAGGCGGGGGACCGGGTGCCGGCCGACGGCCGCCTGCTGGTCGCCCACAACGTTGAGATCGAGGAGTCTTCGCTCACCGGCGAATCCCAGCCGGTGGCGAAGGATGCCACGGCCGTCGTGGCAACTGATGCGCCGCTCGCCGAGCGGGTCAACATGGCTTACATGAACACGGTGCTGACTCGCGGACGCGCCGAGCTGCTGGTCACCGCCACCGGCATGACCACCGAGATGGGGCGGCTTACCGGCATGCTGGAGGCGGCTAAGCCCGGTCCCACGCCGCTACAGATCCAGCTCGACGGCCTCGGCCGCCGCCTGGCGGCGATCGCCGGCGTGGTGGTAAGCCTGATCCTGGTCCTGGGGCTCCTGCGCGGTGAGCCCTGGGTGGATACCCTGCTCACCTCCATCGCGCTCGCGGTGGCTGCCATCCCCGAGGGCCTGCCGGCGGTGGTGACCGTCATCCTGGCCCTCGGCATGCACCGCATGGCCAAAAACCGCGCTATCGTCAAGAAACTCGCCGCCGTCGAGACCTTAGGCTGCACCACGGTGATCTGCTCGGACAAGACCGGCACCCTGACGCTGAACCAGATGACCACCCGTGCCGTGTGGTTTCGGGGTGGGTATTACCGCGTGAGCGGCGAGGGCTACGCGGCCCAAGGCGAAATCGTGCCGCAAGACGGCGGCGACCCGGCCGACCTCACCCCCCTGCTGCAGGCCGCCGCCTTGTGCAACGACAGCCGCGTTCACGGCGGCCAGTTGATCGGCGACCCCACCGAGGGGGCCCTGCTCGCCTTGGCCGCCAAGGGCGGCATCGACCAGGCCACGGCGCAGGTGCAGTGGCCGCGCATCGCCGAGATCCCCTTCGACTCGGCACACAAGTACATGGCCACCTTTCACCGCGATGGCGAGGTGGTACGGCTCATCGTGAAGGGGGCGCCGGACGTGCTGCTGGAGCGTTCGACACAGTGGCTCAGCGCGCAGGGGGTGGCGGCGCTCGACGCCCCGGCGCGCGAGCGCATCGCCGGTGAGAACGAGGCCCTGGCCAGGCAGGCCATGCGCGTGCTGGCGATGGCGAGCCGCAACATCCCCGCCGCGCAATTTAAGCAAGCGGGTGATCTCGCTGACTATGTGCAGGGGCTCACCTTCCTGGGGCTGGCCGGCATCATCGACCCGCCGCGGCCCGAGGCGCGCGAGGCCATTAAGCTCTGCCGGCGCGCCGGCATCCAGGTGAAGATGATCACCGGCGACCACCGCCTTACCGCCGCGGCCATCGCCCACGAACTGGAGCTGGACGGGCAGCTGGCCAGCGGATGCGACTTAGACGGCATGAGTCCGGAGGCCCTGGATGCACGTCTGGATGAGATCACCGTCTTCGCCCGTGTCGCCCCCGAGCACAAGGTGCGCATCGTGCAGCAGCTCAAGGCGCGCGGCCATGTGGTGGCCATGACCGGCGACGGGGTGAACGACGCCCCGGCGCTCAAGAATGCCGACATCGGCGTGGCAATGGGCATCACCGGCACCGAGGTGACCCGCGAAGCGGCGGACATGGTACTCACCGACGACAACTTCGCCACCATCGTCGGCGCGGTGAAGGAGGGCCGGGTCATCTACGACAACCTGATCAAGTTCGTGCGCTTCCAGCTCTCCACCAACATGGGCGCCATCCAGACCGTGCTCGGGGCAAGCCTGCTGGGCTGGCCCACGCCTTTTACCGCCATCCAGATCCTGTGGATCAACATCATCATGGACGGCCCACCGGCCATGACCCTGGGGGTGGAGCCGGCTAGACCGGGGGTTATGCACGCACCCCCCAGGCCGCGGGATGCGCGCATCCTCACCGGCAGCCGCCTGGCCGTGCTGCTGTTCTATGGCTTCGTCATGGCCGCCGGCACCCTGGCGTTGTTCCTGCATGCCCGCCCGCAGGGCGAGGGCTATGCCCTGACCCTAGCCTTCACCACCTTCGTGCTGTTTCAGTTCTTCAACATCTTCAATGCCCGCGCCGAGCACGGCAGCGCCTTTGCCGCCGGATTCTTGCGCAACCGCTGGCTGTGGCTGGCGCTGGCCGCGGTGCTGGGGATGCAGGTGCTGGTGGTGCACTGGGGGCCGGCACAGGCGATCTTTGATACCGTTGACCTGCGCCCCGCCGACTGGCTGCTCGCCGCCCTGGTGGCTTCCAGCGTGCTGTGGCTGGATGAACTGCGCAAGGGATTCCTGCGTCTGACCCGAAC
>DAITOH010000082.1:0-6392 GCA_036834225.1 Thiobacillaceae bacterium
CCCTCATCAGTCTGACGCTCAACACCCCCAGGGCGGTCATCGCCAGGGAGCCGGCCAGGTGCAGGCCGACGGCGGCGAGGGCGGTGCCGTATTGGGCGCGGGCGAACAGGGTGAAGACCTCGGCGGAGAAGGTTGAGAAGGTGGTCAGCCCGCCCAGAAAGCCGGTCACCAGCAGCAGCCGCCATTCCGGCGCCAGACCGGGATGCAGCGCGAACCAGGCCAGGGCCACGCCGATCAGGTAGCCACCGAGCAGGTTCGCCGCCAGGGTGCCCATGGGGATGGCGGGGTAGATCGCGTCGAGCAAAAGACCCAGGCCCCAGCGCAGCCAGGCACCCAGGGCGGCGCCGAGACCTACGGCGGCGAAGGCAGCGATCCCCATGCGGCGGCTCGGCCGGGTATCGGGGCCTCAGGCCGCCAGGCCCAGTTCCTGGCGCAGACTGGCGAGCAGGCCGTCGGCCGCGTCCTCCACCATGTCCAGCACCTGTTCGAAGCCGTCGCGGCCGCCGTAGTAGGGGTCCGGCACTTCCTGGCCGGGATAGCGGCGGCTGTAGGACAGGAAGAGCTTTAGCTTGCGCTTATGCTGGGGTGGGCACATCCGTTCCAGATGGGCCAGATTCGCCCGGTCCATGGCCAGGATGTAGTCGAAGTTATGGAAATCCTGCACGCCCACCTGCCGGGCGATGAGCCGGGAGAGGTCGTAGCCCCGTGCCGCCGCAGATTCGCGGGCGCGCCGGTCGGGCGGCTCGCCGACGTGATAGCCATGGGTGCCGGCGGAGTCGACGATCACCCGGTGTGCGAGCCCAGCCTCCTCTAGACGGCGGCGCAGTACACCCTCGGCCATGGGGGAGCGGCAGATGTTGCCCATGCACACGAGCAGGATATGGACTTTGTGATCTGCGGGCAGCCTGTGTTGATTCATGACCTAAGCCTTGATTGGGGTGGGGAGAGTATAGCCGCAAGCCTATCACCGGTTTAGCTACGGACCCGTCTGCGGCGGTGGGAGGTAGCGGCGGTAGGCTGCGGCCGGGACAGGGCTGCCGCGTCGGATTTCTCCACGCCGAAGAGCTGCTTCTTCAGCGCCTGCAGCTGGTCGCGCAGCACGGCGGCCTTTTCGAACTCGAGGTTGCGGGCCGCCTCCAGCATCTCGCGCTCGATGCGCTTGACCTCGCGGGTGAGGTCCTTCTCGCTCATTGTGGCGTAGGCGGCATGGGCCTGCTCCACCTTGAGGGCCTCGCGCTGGGCCTCGGTGTCGTAGACCCCATCGATGATGTCCTTGATGCGTTTTTGCACCCCGCGCGGGGTGATGCCGTGCGCCGCGTTGTAGGCCATCTGCTTGCGCCGGCGCCGTTCGGTCTCGTCGATGGCGCGCCGCATCGAGTCGGTCATGACGTCGCCATAGAGGATGGCGGTACCGTGGATGTGACGCGCCGCACGGCCGATGGTCTGGATCAGGCTTCTCTCGGAGCGCAGGAAGCCTTCCTTGTCGGCGTCCAAGATGGCCACCAGGGAGACCTCCGGGATGTCCAGCCCCTCGCGCAGCAGGTTGATGCCCACCAACACGTCGTATACGCCCAGTCTGAGGTCGCGGATGATCTCCACCCGCTCCACGGTGTCGATGTCGGAGTGCAGGTAGCGCACCTTGATGCCGTGGTCGGCCAGGTATTCGGTCAGGTCCTCGGCCATGCGCTTGGTCAGCGTGGTGACCATGACCCGTTCGTTGCGGGCGACGCGGGCATTGATCTCGCTCATCAGGTCGTCGACCTGGGTGGCCACCGGCCGCACGATCACCTCCGGGTCGATCAGCCCCGTCGGCCGCACCACCAGCTCCACCACCTGTTCCTGGTGGCGCTGCTCGTAAGGGCCCGGTGTAGCGGAGACGAAGACGGTCTGGCGCATCAAATGCTCGAATTCGTCGAAGCGCAAAGGCCGGTTGTCCAGGGCCGAGGGCAGCCGGAAGCCGTACTCGACTAGGTTTTCCTTCCTGGCCCGGTCGCCGCGGTACATGCCGCCAATCTGCGGGATGGTCACGTGCGACTCGTCGATGAACATCACCGTATCCGGCGGCAGGTAGTCGATGAGGGTGGGGGGCGGCTCGCCGGGCCGGCGGCCGGAGAGGTGCCGGGAGTAGTTCTCGATGCCCTTGCAGAAGCCCAACTCTGATAGCATCTCGAGGTCGAAGCGGGTGCGCTGCTCGAGACGCTGCGCCTCGACCAGCTTGCCCTGGCTGTGGAAGTCGTGCAGCCGCTCGGCCAGCTCCTGCTTGATCGCCTCCACCGCCTTAAGCGTGGTTTCGCGCGGCGTCACGTAATGGCTGGAGGGGAAGACCGTGAAGCGGGGCGCCTTGTGCAGGACCTGGCCGGTGAGCGGGTCGAACAGGGCGATGGACTCGACCTCGTCGTCGAACAGCGACACCCGCACCGCCGTCTCGGCGTGCTCGGCCGGGAAAATGTCGATTACATCGCCGCGCACGCGGAAGACACCGCGCCTGAACTCCAGTTCGTTGCGCTGATACTGCATCTCCGCCAGCCGACGGATGATGGCCTGCTGACTGATGCGCTCGCCCTCACGCAGGTGCAGGATCATGCCGTGATAGTCCACCGGGTCGCCGATGCCGTAAATGGCCGAGACGGTGGCCACGATCACCACGTCGCGCCGCTCCAGGATGGCCTTGGTGGCCGAAAGGCGCATCTGCTCGATGTGCTCGTTGATGCTGGAGTCCTTCTCGATATAGAGGTCGCGCGCCGGCACGTAGGCCTCGGGCTGATAGTAGTCGTAATAGGAGACGAAGTACTCCACCGCATTGTCCGGGAAGAACTCCCGGAACTCGGAATAAAGCTGCGCGGCAAGCGTCTTGTTCGGCGCCATGACGAAGGCCGGCCGGCCCAGTCGGGCGATGACGTTGGCCATGGTATAGGTCTTGCCCGAGCCGGTGACCCCCAGCAGGGTCTGGCAGCGCATGCCGCGACGGATGCCGTCTAACAGTCGTTCGATGGCCTCCGGCTGATCCCCGGCCGGCGGGAAGGGCTGGTGCAGCGTGAAGGGGCTATTGGGGAAGGTGACAGCCACGTTAAAATCGCGCACGACAAACGTTACATCATACCCCGTGCCTGCCACGCGCCACGACCACAGAAGGCCATCACCTTGGAACTCTCCGCTCGCGTCAGCAACATCAAGCCCTCCCCGACACTGGCTGTCATCGCCCGCGCCGCTCGGCTCAAGGCCGAGGGCCGCGACATCATCAACCTGGGCGTGGGCGAGCCCGACTTCGACACCCCGGATCACATCAAGCAGGCGGCCATCGCCGCCATCCAGCGCGGTTTCACCAAGTACACCGCGGTCGGCGGCACACCCAGCCTCAAGCAGGCCGTCATCGCCAAATTCAGGCGGGAAAACGGGCTTGACTACAGCGCCAAACAGGTGCTGGTCTCCTGCGGCGGCAAGCAGAGCTTCTACAACCTGGTGCAGGCGGTCATCAATCCGGGCGACGAGGTTATCATCCCCGCACCCTATTGGGCTTCCTATCCGGACATCGTCCTGCTCGCCGACGGCCGGCCGGTTTTCATCGAGGCCGGCATCGAGCAGGGCTTCCGCATCACCCCCGCGCAGCTGGAGGCGGCCATCACGCCGCGCACGCGCATGCTGGTCATCAACAGTCCGTCCAACCCCAGCGGTGCGGTGTACACCCGCGAGGAGCTCGCCGCCCTGGGCGCGGTGCTGCGCCGCCATCCGCAAGTGCTTATCGCCACCGACGACATGTACGAGCATATCCTGCTCGGCGACACCCCCTTTACCAACATCCTCAACGCCTGTCCCGACCTCTACGACCGTACCATGGTGCTCAACGGCGTCTCCAAGGCCTATGCCATGACCGGCTGGCGCATCGGCTACGCCGCCGGCCCGGCCGAGATCATCGCCGCCATGGAGAACATCCAGTCTCAGAGCACCTCCAACCCCACCTCCATCTCCCAGGTGGCCGCCGAGGCCGCGCTCAACGGCGATCAGGCCTGCATCCGGCCCATGGTCGAGGCCTTCCGGGAGCGGCACCGGTATGTGGTGGACGGCCTTAATGCCCTGCCCGGTGTGCGCTGCGCCGAAAGCGGCGGCGCCTTTTACGCCTTCCCCGACGTGCGCCAGGCCATCGCCCGCCTGCACGCCGCGGGCAGGCTGAAGGAGGCCACCGACCTGGCCTTCACCGAATACCTGCTGGAGCACGGTGTGGCCGCCGTGCCCGGCTCCGCCTTCGGTGCTGCGGGCTATCTGCGCCTGTCTTTCGCCACCTCCATGCAGAACCTGCAGAAGGCCATCGAACGCGTCGGCGCGGCGCTATCCTGATGACATTGACCGCAATGCGCGTGATCATTAATATTGTGGACTTGATTCCCCGATAGCTCAGTCGGTAGAGCGACGGACTGTTAATCCGCAGGTCCCTGGTTCGAGCCCAGGTCGGGGAGCCAGATACAGCAAGGCCCGCAGTCATGCGGGCTTTTTTTCGGCTGTAGCTCGGGTCGGTCTTGCGCCTGCCTGGTGTGCTCCACCCAAGCGATAGGCGCAGGCCAGTGCCTCATCCACTAAGCCCTTCAACTAGTCATAGCCGAAGCTGGGCATGGGCCTGCCATCGACGAAGAACTCCGGGGTCTTGGTGACGTCCAGGCAGCGCACGTCCTTTCCTGTTCGATCTTCGTGCCGATGGCCTGGTCTCGCATGTCGCCGCGCAGCCATTCCAGATCAAGGCCCAGCCCTTCGAGGTGGGGCCAGACCCGGTCCGGCTGCACGACATGGTGGGCGCCCCAATCGTCCTGCGCCTCCAGCAGGGCCGCCAGGGCTTCCCGATGCTTGCCCTGCCGCTCCGCCGCATAGAGCAGGGCCACCACGTAGTCCGAATTCTGATGAAAAGGCGCATAGCGCAGCACCAGGCGGATGTGCCTGGTCGTCAGCGCATCCGCTCTTGCAGCCTCCAGCCGGACAGGATCTGGCGACGCGATACATCACAGCCCAGTTCGGTGAGCCAGTCGGCCACCACCTGGTTGGAATTGTGGGCCAGGCTGTATTGCCGGGGATGGGGTACGAAGACCAGCTCGACATCGGAGGCCGGCAGACGGAACTCTGCCCCTGCAATCAGCGTGTCGAGGCGATTGCGCAAGGCCTGCACCCGATCGCGTTCGACCTGCAGGCCGTGCAGTTCGACGATGGGCGCGCACCTGCTGCCGGACTGCGGACGCCGTGGCCAGTCCCGCCAGCTGCCTGTGCCCCAGGGCGCCGGGGTGGGCAATAGCAGGGCAGCTAGCCCCCGCAGCAGGCTGGTGTCGCGCTCGGCGCAATAGGCTAAGTCGCCATAGGCATAGCGATGCAGCGTGCCATTGGCGGCCGACAAGACTAGGCTGGTGTGGCGGCGTGGTCGAGCACGAAGACCGGGGCCGGGTCGCGCGGCTTGTCCGGCGGCACGATCAGCGTCGTGCCGCAGCCGCTCAGGATGGCCATAAGCAGCAGGATCACGACATAGGGCAGGGTGTTAGGGCATCGGCACGGATGTCTCTGTATTCTTTCTCGGCCCGATCCCGGCGCCTGTCAACCTGTCGTCTGGACGGAGCCGGGCTCAGAATGCACCATTGCTGATCACCCACCCAGACCATGACCGATCTTTGCCCCACCCACCACGCCTTGGATACGGAGCGCCGTTTCGGCGGCGTGCGCCGCCTCTATGGCGGCGACGCCCTCGAGCGCTTAGCCCGCGCGCGGGTGTGCGTGATTGGTGTCGGCGGGGTGGGTTCCTGGGTGGCCGAGGCCCTGGCCCGCAGCGGTATCGGCGCCCTGACCCTGATCGACCCCGATCATGTGGCGGAATCGAATATCAACCGCCAGGTGCACGCCATAGATGCCACCCTGGGCATGGCCAAGGTCCAGGCCATGGCCGGCCGCATCCGGGAGATCCATCCCGCCTGCGAGGTCGAGGGCGTGGAGGAATTCGTCACCGAGGACAATGCGCCAGAGCTGCTCGTTAAGGCGTATGACTACGTGGTCGACGCCATCGACAACACGCGGGCTAAGGCCGCCCTGGCGGTGCATAGTCTGCGCGCGGGCCTGCCGTTTATCTGCGTGGGCGGTGCCGGTGGACGCACCGACCCCGCGCGGGTGCGTATCAGCGATCTTGCCCTGACTAGCCACGACCCGCTGCTGGCCAAGCTGCGCGCGAACCTGCGCCGTCAGCACGGTTTTCCCCGCGAACCGGGCCGGCGCTTCGGCATCGAGTGTGTCCATTCCACCGAGCCGCTGGTCTATCCGCGCGCGGAGGGCAGTGTCTGTTACGAACGCCCGGAGGACGGCCGCATCCACGGGCTAAACTGCGCCGGCTACGGCTCGTCGGTTTGCGTGACGGCAACTTTCGGCCTTCTGGC
>DAITOH010000083.1:0-6297 GCA_036834225.1 Thiobacillaceae bacterium
GCCGTGGAATTCGGCAAGAAGTACGACACCATAGGCTACGACCTGTCCGAGGCCAAGATCGCCAACTACAGAGACTACTGCGATCCGACCGGCGAGGTCAGCACCGAGGAGTTCAAGGCCGCCACCCGGCTTCGCGTCAGCACTGATCCGTCCACCCTGTCCGCGGCCGACTTCATCGTCGTCGCCGTGCCCACCCCGGTGGACAAGGCGCACACCCCCGACTTTACGCCGCTCGTGGGCGCCTCCACCACGGTGGGGAAATACATGAAGAAGGGCGCCATCGTCGTCTATGAGTCCACGGTCTACCCCGGCGCCACCGAGGAGGTGTGCATCCCCCTGCTGGAGAAACACTCGGGCATGAAGTGGAAGCAGGACTTTCATGTCGGCTACTCGCCCGAGCGGGTGAACCCGGGCGACAAGGAACACACCATCACCAAGATCGTCAAGGTCGTCTCTGGCGACGACGGCCCCACCCTGGACAAGGTCGCAGAGGTCTATGCGTCGGTGATCACTGCCGGCGTGCACAAGGCCAGCTCCATCAAGGTGGCGGAGGCGGCCAAGGTGATCGAGAACACCCAGCGTGACCTCAACATCGCGCTCATGAACGAGCTGGCGCTGATCTTCGACAAGATCGGCATCGACACCCTGGAGGTACTCCAGGCCGCCGGCACGAAGTGGAACTTCCTGCCCTTCCGCCCCGGCCTGGTCGGCGGTCACTGCATCGGCGTGGACCCGTACTATCTTACGCACAAGGCGGAGATGCTCGGCTATCACCCGCAGGTGATCCTGGCTGGCCGGCGCATTAACGACGGCATGGCGGCATGGGTGGCGCAGCAGACGGTCAAGCAGATGATCAACAACGGCAGCCACGTGAAGGGGGCCAAGGTGATCGTGCTGGGCCTGACCTTCAAGGAGAACTGCCCCGACCTTAGGAACTCGAAGGTCGCCGACCTGGTGCGCGAGTTGCAGTCCTTCGGCTGTGACGTCGTGGTGCATGACCCCATCGCTAAGCCGGCTGAGGCGATGCACGAGTACGGCATCACGCTCACCCCCTGGCACGAGCTACCCACAGGCGCCGACGCCATCGTGGCGGCGGTGTCGCATAAGAAATACCTGGCCATGCCGCTTGCCGACCTCCTCGGCAAGCTCAAGCCGGGCGGGGTGTTCATCGACGTGAAATCGGCCTACGACCCGGCGGCCATCCGCGACGCCGGTTACACGCTCTGGCGCCTGTGAGCCGATGTCCGCCTATCAGGCCCTGCTGACCCGCCTGCCCGCCGAGCCGAAGACCTGGCTGATCACCGGCGTGGCCGGCTTCATCGGTTGCAACCTGCTTGAGCAACTCCTCAGACTGGATCAGCGTGTGGTGGGCCTGGACAACTTCGCCACCGGCCACCGGCGCAACCTCTCGCAGATCCGCGCCGCGGTCAGCCCCGAGCAGTGGGCGCGCTTCCGCTTCCTCGAAGGCGACATCCGCAATCTCTCCGACTGCCGCACAGCCTGCGCCGGGGTCGACTACGTCCTGCACCAGGCCGCCTTAGGCTCGGTGCCGCGCTCGCTTAAGGACCCTGTCACGACGAATGCGGTCAACATCGACGGCTTCCTCAACATGCTGGTGGCCGCGCGCGATGCCGCCGTCACGCGTTTCGTCTACGCCGCCTCCAGCTCGACCTATGGCGATCACCCGGACCTGCCCAAGGTGGAGGAGCGCATAGGCAAGCCGCTCTCGCCTTATGCCGTGACCAAGCTGGCAAACGAGCTCTATGCCGAGGTGTTCGCGCGCGCCTACGGCTTCAGGACCATCGGCCTGAGATACTTCAACATCTTCGGCCCGCGCCAGGACCCGGAGGGCGCCTATGCCGCCGTGGTGCCCAAATGGGTGGCGGCCATGATCCGCGGCGAGCCGGTGTACATCAACGGCGACGGCGAGACCAGCCGCGATTTCTGCTACATCGCCAACGCGGTGCAGGCCAATCTGCTGGCGGCGACGGCGGACAACCCCGAGGCGGCCAACCAGGTCTACAACGTGGCGGTGGGCGACCGCACCACGCTCAACGACCTGTTTTGCGCCATCCGCGATGCCCTGTCGGTTCGCTTTCCGCAGCTGCGCGACCTTAAGCCCGTCTACCGCGACTTCCGGCCCGGCGATGTGCGTCACTCGCAGGCAGATATCTCCAAGGCCCGCGATCTGCTGGGCTATGCACCCACCCACCGCATCGCCGACGGTCTCAAGGAGGCCATAGACTGGTATGTGGCGGACCTGGCGCCACGCTAAATTGCTGCTGCTTGCCGCGGTATTCCACGCCCCGGCGTTCGCCCAGCTGCCTGCCCCCGTGGCCCGCGCCCTAGAGGCCGCTGGCATCCCCGATTCCGACGTGGCACTGGTGGTGCAGCCCCTGGACGCGGACCAGCCCCTCATCGCCCACGGCGCCGAGCGCGCCCTCAACCCCGCCTCGACGATCAAGCTGCTGACCACCCTGGTGGCCCTGGACAGCCTGGGCCCGGCACACAGATTCAAGACCCGTGTGTACACGCGCGGCGAACTGAAGGGCGATACCCTGCACGGCAACTTAATCCTCAAGGGCGGCGGTGACCCCAGCCTCACCCTCGAGCGCTTCTGGTTGCTGCTGCGCGAGGTGCGCGCACGCGGCATCCGCCACATACAGGGTGATGTGCTGATCGACCAGTCCTGCTACGACCTGCCGCCCGCGGACCCGGCCGCCTTCGATCAGGCCCCGCTACGCCCCTATAACGCCCCGCCGGCGGCACTGCTGGTGGACTTCAACACCCTGAGTCTGCGCATCACACCCGACAACGGCGGTCTGCGCCTGAGTCTGGACCCGCCGGGGCTGCCCGTGCGGCAGACACTGCGCCTAACTAGGGGAGCCTGCAATCACTGGAGCGCGGGGCTGGACTATGAGCTCGCGCAAGGCGCCCTGCATGTCAGCGGCCAATATCCCGCCAGCTGTGGCGCGCAAACCCTGCGCCTGTCTCTGCTTACACCCGACCGGGGCGTGGCCGCCGCCTTCATCGCCCTGTGGAACGAGCTAGGTGGCAGCCTAAGCGGCGAGGTCTTAGCCGCCCATCTGCCCGAGGATGCCCGGCTGCTGCTGGAATTCGACTCCCTGCCCTTAAGCCGCATCGTGGCCGACATCAACGAGCACAGCAACAACGTCATGGCCCGCATGCTCTATCTTAACCTCGGCGCCCTGCGCTACGGCGCACCCGCCACCCCGGCCAAGGGCGAGGCCGCCATACGCGCGTGGCTTAAGGCCCAGGGCCTGGAAATGCCGGAGCTTAAGCTGGAAAACGGCGCTGGACTTTCGCGGGTGGAGCGCATCTCGGCGGCCTCCCTGACGGCGCTCCTGCGCTTCGCCGCTCGGCGGCCCCTTATACACGATCTTATCGCCTCCTTGCCTGCCCTGGGTCTGGAAGGCACCCTCAAAAGGCGGCTAGCGGACAGCCCCATGGCCGGCCGTGCTTGGCTTAAGACCGGCAGCTTGAACGGGGTCCGCAACCTGGCCGGCTATATCATGGACGCGAGCGGCCGGCGCCACATCCTGGTCTTCCTTATCAACCACCCGCAAGCTGCCGCGGCCACCGCGGCCCAGGATGCGGCCATCGACTGGGTCTACAGACTGCCGGAAACCTCCGCCATCAAGGCCAGATGAGGGTATCTCATCGTTCACTTATGCACAGGCCGTCCGGGGGCTGTGGGTAGCACGAATGACGCTCCCCGTCAATCCTCAAAACGACTTGTATCCGATTGAAATATATGCTTTTTAGGCCTGTCCATTTTTTGTGCTGCCTTGCCCAAATCCCCACTCCGCAAGGATTTACTGCAGTTTTTATTGGCCTTTTCCACAACGTTATCCACAGCATGCGTGGACAACCCGAAAAAGTGATATGTACCACATGCAGATAGTACGGGAATGCAGAAAGCACTTTAACTCTCGACGGCTAACTACGACCCTGCGCCAACCCGGAAATGGCTCCGCTGGCACTTAAGACGCTCCCCTCCCCCTCGGGGTGGAGGGGCTTAAGGAGAGGGACCGTTCATGGCCATGGCCCGTGTCTTGCCTTGGCAGGGGCGGCCATGAACGGTTAGCGCGTCTATGTCCATCGCCCAGGTCGCGCTCGACACCCCACTGCCCCGGACCTTTGATTACCTCATCCCGGCGGCCTGTCCCCTGGGCACGGAGGATATCGGCCGCCGTGTGCGGGTGTCGTTCGGACGGCGCGAGCTATGGGGCATCCTGGTCGGCCTGGCGGATCGATCCGAACTGCCCCCCGAGCAACTCAAACCTCTTCTGAGCGTCGATCGCGTGCTGCCGCCCTTGCCAGCCTCATTGCTGGCCTTAGCCCGGTTCGCCGCGGACTATTACCACTATCCTTACGGCGCCTGCCTGTTGTCCCTGCTGCCGCCGGCACTCAAGCGCCCCGTCACGCCGCGGCCTCCCCCAGCCGACGCCTATACCCTGACACCCGCGGGGATCGCGGCGGCGCAGCGCCTGTCCCCGCGCGCCACCGCCCAACGGCGTCTTGCCGCGCATCTGATGGCGGGCCCGGTGGCGGCAGCAGAACTATCCGGCCTGAAGACCACGCTGCGCGACTGGCTCAAGCGGGGCCTGATCGCAGCGGTCGAAACGCCGCCGCGCTCGCCCTGCCACCTCACGCCCGAGGTTGCGCCAACGCTCGGGCGCGGGCAGGCGGAGGCGGTGGGGGCCATCCTGGCTAAGACCGATCACTTCGCCGCCTGGCTGCTGTTCGGCGTCACTGGCAGCGGCAAGACCGAGGTCTATCTGCGCCTGATCGAGGCAGTCCTGGGACGCGGCCGGCAGGCCCTCGTCCTGGTGCCCGAGATCCACCTTACACCCCAGCTGACGGAACGCTTCCGGCGACGCTTTCCCGCAGCGCGCCTGGTGAGCCTGCACAGTGGGCTGAGCGACGGAGAGCGCTACGCCAACTGGCTTGCCTGTCTGAACGGCGGCGCCGACATCGTCCTCGGCACCCGACTGGCGGTATTCGCCCCCCTGCAGCGGCTCGGCCTCATCGTCGTGGACGAGGAACACGACCCGTCCTACAAGCAGATGGAGGGGCTGCGCTACTCGGCCCGCGATGTGGCCGTCTGGCGCGCGCGCCAGGCGGGGGTGCCGGTGGTGCTGGGCTCCGCCACCCCGGCCCTGGAGACCTGGCTCAACGCGCAGCAGGGCCGCTACCGGCGCCTGGACCTGCCGGAGCGTGCCGGCGCGGCCGCGCTACCCGAGATCCGGCTAGTGGACACGCGCACCGACCGCCCCCGCCAGGGCCTAAGCGCAGCCCTGCTCGCCGCACTGGAGGAGAACCTGAGCCGCGGCGCCCAGAGCCTGGTGTTCATCAACCGGCGCGGCTACGCCCCCACCCTGCTCTGCAACGCCTGCGGCCACGTCACCACCTGCCCCCGCTGTGCCGCCCACCTGGTGCTGCACCGGCAGAAGGGGGGGTTTCGCCTGCAATGCCATCATTGCGGCCTGACCCGGCCGCCGCCACCGTCCTGCCCTGAGTGCGGCGCGCTGGACCTGCGAGCTTCGGGCCAGGGCACCCAGCGCCTGGAGGAAACCCTGGCTGAGCGCTTTCCCGAGGCTCGCATCCTGCGGGTCGACCGGGACAGCGTGGCGCGCAAGGGCCGCTTTGCCGCCGTGCGCGACGCGGTGCACGAAGGCGAGGTGGACATCCTGGTCGGTACCCAGATCCTGGCTAAGGGACACGACTTTCCCCGGCTCACCCTGGTGGGCGTGGTGGGGGCGGACGGGGCCCTGCTGTCGGCCGACTACCGCGCTGGCGAGCGCCTGTTCGCCCAACTCATGCAGGTGGCCGGACGGGCAGGCAGGGGAGGGGATCCGGGCAAGGTGCTGGTGCAAACCGCCTATCCCCACCACCCCCTCTATCAGGCCCTGGTGCGGCACGACTACCCGGCCTATGCCGCGCAGGCGCTGGCCGAGCGACGCGCCGCGGAGTTCCCGCCCTATGTGCGCCAGGCCATGCTACGGGTGGATGCCCGCAGCGATGAGGCGGCGCAGGCCTTTCTGGAAGCGGCGCGCGCCCTGGCCCTGGAGCTAGCCCAGGGCGTGACCGTGTTCGACCCCGCGCCGGCCTTGCTCGCACGGGTGGCCAACCGGTCGCGCTGGCAGCTGCTAGCGCAGTCGCACTCGCGCAGCCGGCTGCAGGCCTTCCTCGCTGCATGGGTGCAGCGGCTGCGGGACCTGCCCGCATCCGGCCTAAACTGGATCCTGGATGTGGACCCGCTCGAGTTCTAAG
>DAITOH010000084.1:0-6197 GCA_036834225.1 Thiobacillaceae bacterium
ATGTCCGACGTCTTCCAATTCCTCAACATCCCCCGCCGCGACGGCGCCAAGACGCCCGCCGAGGTGCGCAGGTTCGAGTTCCGCGAGATCTACGCCCAGATGGACGCCGACCAGGCGCGCGAGCAGGCCGGCCGCTGTCTTGCCTGCGGCAACCCCTATTGCGAGTGGAAGTGCCCGGTGCACAACTACATCCCCAACTGGCTTAAGCTGGTCAAGGAGGGCCGCCTGTTCGAGGCCGCCGAGTTGTCGCACCAGACCAATTCGCTGCCCGAGGTCTGCGGCCGGGTCTGCCCGCAGGACCGGCTTTGCGAGGGGGCCTGTACCCTAAACAGCGGCTTTGGCGCGGTGACCATCGGCCAGATCGAGCGCTACATCTCGGAGACCGCCTTTGCCCAGGGCTGGCGTCCGGACATGAGTCAGGTGGTTCCGACCGGCAAGCGGGTGGCCGTCGTCGGCGCAGGGCCTGCGGGTCTGGCCTGCGCCGACGTGCTGGCGCGTAACGGCGTGCAGGCCGTGGTCTACGACCGCTACGAGGAGATCGGCGGACTCCTCACCTTCGGCATCCCCGAGTTCAAGATGGAGAAGGGCGTCATGACCCGGCGCCGCGAGATCTTCGAGGGCATGGGCATCCAGTTTCGCCTGAACACGGAGATCGGCAAGGACATCCCGTTCCAGCAGCTCGTTGACGACTACGATGCCGTCTTCCTGGGCATGGGCACCTATACCTACGTGCAAGGCGGCTTCCCCGGCGAGGACCTGCCGGGCGTAGTGTCGGCGCTGCCCTTCCTTATCTCCAACGTCAAACACTGCCTGGGCATGGAGAAACCGGGCGACGAGTACATCGACATGAAGGGTCTGCGCGTGGTGGTGCTAGGCGGCGGCGACACGGCCATGGACTGTAGCCGCACCTCCATCCGCCAGGGCGCGGCCTCGGTGACCTGCGTCTACCGCCGGGATGAAGCCAACATGCCCGGATCCAAACGCGAGGTCGCCAACGCCAAGGAGGAGGGCGTCAAGTTCCTGTGGAACCGTCAACCGGTCGAGATCGTTGGTGCCGGCAAGGTGGAGGGAATCCGGCTGGTTACCACCGAACTGGGTCCGCCCGACGCCCGCGGCCGGCGCACGCCACTGATCATCGAGGGCTCCGAAGAGATCATCCCCTGCGACCGGGTGATTGTCGCCTTTGGCTTCCGGCCCAACCCGCAGCCCTGGTTTGCCGAGTTCGGCATCCAAACCGACCCGGCTGGGCGCGTTCTGGCCAAGGGCCACAGGCATGCCTACCAGACCGCCAACCCTAAGATCTTCGCCGGCGGCGACATGGTGCGCGGCTCCGACCTGGTAGTCGCCGCCATCTGGGAGGGGCGCGAGGCGGCCAAAGGGATTTTGGAGTACTTGAGCGTCTGGTAACTCTCCTTACGCCGGCATCAACCCCGCCCTAGCCGCACCCTACACCCGTCTGGTGCTTAGCGCCGATGTCATCCTTGTGAACCGCGATAGCCACGACACCTTGGATGTCATCCCGCAGGTGGCCTACTGAGCGCTCCAATGGCTGGGCAGGGCCCGGCCCTGGGGGCGCTCAATAGCGATAGTGCTCCGGCTTGTACGGCCCCTCCACCGGCACACCGATGTAGGCGGCCTGCTCGGGGGTGAGCACGGTAAGCTGAGCGTTGAGCTTCTTTAGCTGCAGGCGCGCCACCTTCTCGTCCAGGTGCTTGGGCAGGGTATAGACGCCGACCGGGTATTTGTCGGTGTGGTTGTAGAGCTCGATCTGGGCGAGGGTCTGGTTGGCGAAGGACGAGCTCATCACGTAGCTTGGGTGGCCGGTGGCGCAGCCGAGGTTTACAAGCCGACCCTTGGCGAGCAGGATGATGCGCTTGCCATCCGGGAAGATGACGTGGTCGACCTGCGGCTTGATTTCCTCCCACTGGTATTGCTCCAGGCTGGCGACGTCGATCTCGTTGTCGAAGTGGCCGATGTTGCAGACGATGGCCTGGTCCTTCATCTTCACCATGTGGTCGTGGGTGATGACATGGTAGTTACCGGTGGCGGTGACGAAGATGTCGGCCTTGTCGGCGGCGTATTCCATGGTCACGACGCGGTAGCCTTCCATGGCGGCCTGTAGCGCACAGATGGGGTCGATCTCGGTAACCCAGACCTGGGCCGAGAGCGCGCGCAGGGCCTGGGCGGAACCCTTGCCCACGTCGCCGTAGCCGCACACCACGGCGATCTTGCCGGCGACCATGACGTCGGTGGCGCGCTTGATGGCGTCGACCAGCGACTCGCGGCAGCCGTAGAGGTTGTCGAACTTACTCTTGGTGACGCTGTCGTTGACGTTGATGGCCGGGAACCTGAGCTCGCCGCGCTCCGCCATCTGGTAGAGGCGGCGCACGCCGGTGGTGGTCTCCTCGGTCACGCCCTTGATGTGGGCGATGCGGCGGGAATACCAGGTCGGGTCCTGCTTAAGTTTTTGCCGGATGGCGGCATAAAGGATGGTCTCCTCCTCGCTGGTCGGTTTACTTAACACCGAGAAATCCTTTTCCGCCCGGGCGCCCAGGTGCAGCAGCAGGGTGGCGTCGCCACCGTCATCCAGGATCATGTTGGAGTAGCCACCGTCCGGCCATTCGAAGATGCGGTGGGTAAATTCCCAGTATTCCGACAGCGACTCACCCTTGTAAGCGAACACCGGGATGCCTCCCCTGGCGATAGCGGCTGCGGCATGATCCTGGGTGGAGAAGATGTTGCACGAGGCCCAGCGAACCTGGGCACCTAGGGCAGTGAGCGTCTCGATTAGCACCGCGGTCTGGATGGTCATGTGCAGCGAGCCGCTGATGCGAGCGCCCTTGAGGGGCTGGCTGGCCGCGAATTCCTCGCGGATCGCCATCAGGGCGGGCATCTCGGTCTCGGCGATGCGGATTTCCTTGCGACCCCAGTCGGCCAGGGCGAGATCGGCGACTTTGTAGTCGGTGAAGTGAGTAGGTGCGTTCATTTCATCGCTCTCCAAATGAACGGGCGCCGTTACATCACGATTCCCGTCGCCCCGAGCCTAGCCTGTCGCATGACGGGTCGCAGCGCCCCTCGGGGGATACGGTGTCGGGTAGGAGTTAGCCGTGCCGGCGATCTACGCCCGCCTCGGTGCGCAGCAGCTCGGCCTTGTCTAGGGCCTCCCAGGTGAATTCCGGCTCGTCCCGGCCAAAGTGGCCATAGGCCGCGGTCTTGGCGTAGATGGGGCGCAGCAGGTTAAGACTCTGGATGATGCTCTTGGGACGCAGATCGAAATGCTGCCGAACAAGTTCCTCGATGCGGTGCTCGGGGATCTTGGCGGTACCGAAGGTCTTTACCATCAGCGATACCGGTTCGGCCACACCGATGGCGTAGGCCACCTGTACCAGGCAACGGCTGGCCAGCCCTGCCGCGACGATGTTCTTGGCCACGTAGCGCGCGGCGTAGGCGGCGGAGCGGTCGACCTTGGAGGGGTCCTTGCCCGAGAAGGCGCCGCCGCCGTGCGGTGCGGCGCCACCGTAGGTATCGACGATGATCTTGCGCCCCGTAAGCCCCGTGTCGCCGTGCGGGCCGCCGATGACGAAGCGGCCGGTGGGGTTGACCAGGTATTTGATGTCGCCGTTAATCATCTCCCGCGGGATCACCGGCTTGATGATCTCCTCGATCACTGCCTCGGTGAGCTGTCGGTGCGAGATCTCGGGATGGTGCTGGGTGGAGAGCACCACGGTGTCCACGTGCACGGGGTGAGCATCGACATAGCGCACGGTGACCTGGCTCTTGGCGTCGGGCCGCAGCCAGGGCAGCCGCCCGTCCTTCCTCAGCTCGGACTGGCGTTCCACAAGGCGGTGTGCGAGATAGATGGGCAGGGGCATAAGCTGCGGGGTCTCGGTGCAGGCATAGCCGAACATTAGGCCCTGGTCACCGGCGCCCTGCTCAGGGAACAGTCCCTCGCCCTCGTTCACGCCCTGGGCGATGTCCGGCGACTGCTTGTGGATGACCGACATCACCGCACAGTTCTCGGCATCGAAACCCATGGCCGGGTCGTTGTAGCCGATACGGCGGATGGTGTCGCGGGCGATGCTGCCGTAGTCGACCACGGCATGGGTGGTGATCTCGCCCGCTATCACACACAGGTTGGTGGTCACCAGGGTCTCGCAGGCCACGCGGGCATGTGGGTCCTGCGCGAGGATGGCATCGAGGATGGCATCCGAGACCTGGTCGGCCACCTTGTCGGGATGGCCTTCGGAGACCGACTCCGAGGTGAAGAGAAATTCGTTCATGACTGCTCCGTATGACATGGGCCCGTATAGCCGGCGCAACCGGCTCCGGGCCCAGAGCAGGCGACGCTTTAGCAGTACTTATCGGCCGGCGCCCGGTATGCTTGAGCCCGGCCCGCCGCCCTGCAAGTTGTCCGTTAACTCAGCGGCCCAACCATGCTAGCCTAGCGCCCCTCTAGCGTCAATTCACCCCACTCGATGGGCCTTCTGCTGCGCCTTACCGCTTGCCTGCCTTTACCGCTGCTGCATGCCATCGGGGCGTTGCTAGGCCTTATCGGCCTGCCCTTCTCCGACCGATCCGCCGATGTACGCGACAACCTGCGCCAGGCGGGGCTGGATTCATTCGGGCTGCGGCTGCGCGTAGCCATGCACTTCGGCATGGGGGTGGTGGAGCTGCTGCCCGTATGGTTGAGGCCCTTTCCCCGCGCCATCGCCCTGGTGCGCGAGGTGCATGGTCTGGAGCACCTGGAGGCCGCCTGCCAAAGCGGGCGGGGTGTGCTGGTCATGACCCCGCATCTGGGCTGCTGGGAGCTGGTCGGACTCTACCTGGCCAATCGCATGCCTATCGTCGAGCTGTATCGACCACCGCGTCAGGCCTGGGCGGACAGGCTCATGCGCGCCGGGCGCGAGCGGGGTCAGGCGCGTCTGGCCACCCCCGACATCAAGGGCGTGCGCGCGCTGCTCACCGCGCTCAAGCGCGGCGAAGCGGCCGGCATCCTGCCCGACCAGGTCGCCAGCCGGGGCAACGGTGTGTGGGCGCCCTTTTTCGGCCGTGCCGCCTTCACGCCCACCCTCGCCTTCCGGCTGGCCCGCGCCACAGGCGCGGTCCCGCTGCTGCTGTTCTGCGAACGGCTCTCTTGGGGGCGGGGCTTTCGCCTGTGGATCGAACATCTGCCGCCCATCCCCGATGACGACACCGCCGCGGCCACCCGGCTCAACCAAACCCTGGAGGTGTTAATCCGCCGCCACCCGGAGCAATACCTGTGGCGTTACCGGCGCTACAAGCGTCCGGGCGATGCCCCGCCGCCGCCTAATGAGGGTGCGGCAGCATGACCCGCGCTAGCATCGCACTGCTTTATGTTCTGTATCGCCTGCTGCCGCCGAGCACACTGGGACGGCTAGGCGAGTGGCTGGGTCTTGTGCTCTACGCCCTGGCCGCCTCCCGCCGCCGCATCGGGGCGACCAACCTGCGCCTGTGTTTTCCCGAGCTCTCCCAGGCACAACGCCGTCGGCTGCTGCGCGACCACTTTCGCGCCCTAGGGCGCGCCAGCCTGATGGAATCGGTCTCCTGGTGGGGCAGCCGGGAGGAGGTCGAGCGCGTGGTGCAGCTTGAGGGGCTGGAGCATTTCCTGGCCCATGCCGGCCGGCCCCTCATTCTGCTAACACCCCATTTCCTCGGGCTCAACCTCGGCGGCGTGCGTCTGACGCTGCTACCCTACCGGTTCGCTTCCATGTACGCACGCATCCGCAACCCTTATATCGACCGCCTCATGCGTCATGCGCGCAGTCGCTTTAGCCCATCGCTGCTCATCTCCCGACATGAGGGCATCAAGCCGGCCCTGCGCGCCATCCGCCAAGGCATGCCGTTCTACTACCTGCCGGATCAGGATTTCGGCCAGCGCGATGCGATCTTCGTGCCCTTTTTCGGCGTCCCGACCGCCACCGTCACCGCCCTGCCCAGGCTGGCGCGCATCACCGGCGCGCGCGTGGTCCCGTGCATCGTACGCCAGGAGGCCGCGGGCTATGTAGTGCGTTTCCTGCCGGCATGGGAGGATTTCCCTGGCCAGGATGTAGAATCCGACACACGCCGCATGAACGCCTTCATCGAGGAGCAGGTGCGCCAGATGCCCGAGCAGTATTTCTGGCTGCACCGACGCTTCAAGACCCGGCCTTCTGGCGAGCCCTCCGTTTACCAGGACT
>DAITOH010000085.1:0-6159 GCA_036834225.1 Thiobacillaceae bacterium
GCCACGCCGCACATCAGCTCCGGCAGCCTCGACTGCACCCGCGCCAGTTCCTCCTCGGCCACTTCCAGCACCAGTTCGTCGTGCACCTGCATGATGAGGCGGCTTTTTAGGCCCTCGTTATCCAGCCAGCCCTGCACGGCCAGCATGGCGAGCTTGATTAGATCCGCGGCCGTGCCCTGCATGGGGGCGTTGATGGCGGCCCGCTCGGCACCGCTGCGGCGGGCGGGGTTGCCGCTTTTGATCTCCGGCAGGTAGAGACGACGCCCGAATAGGGTCTCAACATAGCCGCGCTGCCGCGCCTGCTCCCGTGTCTGTTCCATGTAGCGGGCCACGCCAGGATAGCGGGCGAAGTAGCGGTCGATGTAGTTCTGGGCGGCGGTGCGCTCGATGCCAAGCTGGGCGGCGAGTCCAAAGGCGGACATGCCATAGATGAGCCCGAAGTTGACCGCCTTGGCCATGCGCCGCTGCTCCGATGTGACCGCATCCGGCGCGATGCCCAGCACCTCGGCGGCGGTCGTGCGGTGGATGTCGGCGCCCTCGCGGAAGGCGGCGAGCAGGCGCTCGTCGCCGGACAGATGGGCCATGATCCTAAGCTCGATCTGGGAATAGTCGGCCGAGACGAGGACGAAGCCCGGCGCGGCGATGAAGGCCTCGCGGATCTTGCGTCCCTCCGGCGTGCGCACCGGGATGTTCTGCAAATTGGGGTCGACCGAGGACAGCCGGCCGGTGACGGCCACCGCCTGGGAGTAGGTGGTGTGCACGCGGCCCGTGGCGGGGTCCACCATCTGCGGCAGCTTGTCGGTGTAGGTCGACTTGAGCTTGGCTAAGGCCCGGTATTCCAACACCAGGCGGGGGAGCGGGAAGTCCAGGGCCAGTTTTTCTAGCACCTCTTCATCCGTGGAGGGGGCGCCCTTGGGGGTCTTTTTTAGCACCGGCAGCCCAAGCTGGTTAAAGAAGATGTCCGCAAGCTGCCTGGGCGAGTTGAGGTTAAACGGCTGGCCGGCGGCGGCCTGGGCCTTTTCCTCCAGCGCCCGCATCTGCTGCGCTAGATCGTCGGAGTGGTGTCTGAGCAGTTCGCAGTCGAGCAGCACCCCGGTGCGCTCCATGCGCGCCAACACTGGCAGGAGCGGCATCTCGATGCGGTGGTAGACGAAATCCAAGCCCGGCTCGGCCTGCACCCTCGGGTGCAGCGTGCGGTGCAGGCGCAGGGTGATGTCTGCATCCTCCGCGGCATACTCGGTGGCGCGGGCAACATCGACCTGGTCGAAACCGATCTGTCCCGCCCCCTTGCCGCAGACCTCCTCGTACTTGACAGTGGTTTCGTGCAGGTGCCGCTCAGCTAAGCTGTCCATGTCGTGACGCTCGTGCGCCTCGAGCACATAGCTTTGCAGCAGGGTGTCGTGGGCGATGCCCGCGAGCGCGATACCGTGGTTCATCAGCACGTGCCAGTCGTATTTGAGGTTCTGCCCGACCTTGGCTTTGGTCGGGTCTTCTAGCCAGGGCTTAAGGCGGGCGAGCACCGCATCCAGCGGCAGCTGCCTTGGTGCGCCGGCATAGCGATGGGCGAGCGGCAGATAGGCCGCCTCGCCGCTCTCGACGCTAAAGGACATGCCCACCAGCCGCGCCCGCATGGGATCAAGCGAGGTGGTCTCGATGTCAAGGCAGGTAAGCTCAGCGGATTCGATCTTCGCCAGCCAGCGGGACAAATCAGCTTCGTCAAGGAGGGTCTCGTAGCGGCGCGACCTCCTCCCGGCGGTCTTGCCGCTCTCCACTTCCGCCGTGGGAGAGGGATGGTCGGCAGGCGGTGCGGCGAGTTCGCCCAGCCAGGAACGAAAGCCATAGCGGGTAAACAATGCGATCAGCTTCTCCCGGTCCAAAGGCCGCCAGTGCAGGTCCCTGGGGCCCACGGGCAGCGCGACATCGGTTCTCACCGTCAGCAGCTCGCGCCCCGTGGGCAACCAGTCCAGGGCACGGCGCAGGTTATCCCCCACCACCCCCTCAATCTCCCCCGCCCGCGCCATGAGCGCCTCCAGGCTGCCGTATTCGGCCAGCCACTTGCTGGCGGTCTTGGGGCCGACCTTGTCCACGCCGGGGACATTGTCCACCGCATCGCCCACCAGGGCGAGCCAGTCCGGCACGCGCTCGGGCGGCACGCCGAACTTCTTTAGCACGCCGGCCGGATCGTAGGTCTTGTTGGCCATGGTATCCATGACTGTGACGAGTGGACTTACCAACTGGCAGAGGTCCTTGTCACCGCTGGAGATGAGGGTGCGCAGACCCTGCGCCTCGGCCTGCCGGGCGAGCGTGCCGATCACATCGTCGGCCTCGACGCCGTCCACCATCAACAGCGGCCAGCCCAGGGCGCGCACGGCCTCGTGCAGGGGCTCGATCTGGGCGGCCAGCTCCTCCGGCATGGCTGGACGGTGCGCCTTGTATTCCGGATACAATGCGTCCCGGAAGGTCTTGCCCTTGGCGTCGAACACGCAGGCTACAAACTCAGCCGGCACCTCGCGCCGCAGGCGGCGCAACATGTTGATGACCCCGTAGAGGGCGCCGGTGGGCTCGCCATCGCGGTTCCTCAGGTCGGGCAGGGCATGGAAGGCGCGGTACAGATAGCTCGATCCGTCCACCAGCAGCAGCGTTTCAGTCAAAGGTCCTCCCCTCATGCACAATAAGATCCCCACCCTCGTCGATCCCAGCCACAGTCAGGAGGCCCAGACCTCGGCGCGGGAATCCTGGCGGATGTTCGAGATTATGGCCGAATTCGTCGAGGCCACCGAACGCTTAGCCCCCATCCGGCCGGCGGTGTCCATCTTCGGCTCGGCGCGCATCCCGCAGGACCACGCCTACTACATGCTCACCGAGGTGATCGCGCGTAAGCTCTCGGACGCCGGCTTCGCCGTCGTCTCCGGCGGCGGACCCGGCGTGATGGAGGCGGCCAACAAGGGCGCCTTCTTCGGCAAGTCGCCCAGCGTGGGGCTGAACATCCAGCTGCCGCACGAGCAGCATGCCAACCCCTACCAGGACATCAGCCAGACCTTCCGCCATTTTTTCGCCCGCAAGGTCATGTTCGTCAAGTTCGCCGTGGCCTATGTGATCATGCCCGGCGGTTTCGGCACCCTGGACGAGCTCATGGAGGTGCTGACCCTGGTGCAGACCGGCAAGACCCGCCAGATCCCCATCATCCTCGTGCAGCACGCCTTCTGGCGCGGACTGATGGATTGGTTCCGCGACACGCTGGTGCGCGAGGGCATGATCGCCGCCGAGGACATGCGGCTGGTGCAGGTGATCGACGATCCCGACCAGGTGGTGGAGGCCATCTTCCAACATTATGAGCGGCGCGGTTTCGAGCCCTCGGTGAAGGAGCGCGAGATCCTGCTCAATCTCTGAGCGCTCGGCCGCGTCGGCAGCGGTTGCTACAATAAGAACATCAGGAACCGCTGAGGAACCGCCATGCGCACCCCCATCCTGCTGCTGGCCGGCATGCTGACCGTGGCTACGGCCTTAGCCCAGGATCGCCCGCGGCTGCAACCCCTGCCCGAGATCCCGCCGCCGCCTGGCCTGCCGGACACTGACCTGGAACCCCAGGTCACCATCACCACCCGCGGCGAGGACCGTGTGGAGGAATACCGCATCCGAGGCCGGCTCTATGCGGTCAAGGTCACACCGCCGCACGGGCGAGCCTACTACCTGGTGGACATCCGCGGCGACGGGCAGTTGGTCCGTTACGACGACCTCTCGCCCAATTTCATGGTACCCTTGTGGCTGATCTTCTCGTTCTGAACGACCCGGTCGATCGCGACGCCGCCTGCGGGCGGCGTCGTCTTGTCACCGACCGCAGACCGGCGCCCAGGCGCAACGCGCCGGGGGAACACTCATGCGCGCGCTGAGCGTGACCCGCCCGCCGGCCGGCGCGGCCATGGAATGGCTTAAGACCGGTTTTCGCCTGTTCACCCCGGCCGTCGTGCCCTGGATGGGCATGAGCGCGGCCTTCTTCCTGGCCGCCTTCGGCATCAGCCTGATCCCCATGGCCGGCCCCCTGGCGCTGGAGCTGCTCTCCCCCTTCCTGGTGGCGGCCTACATGGCTGCGGCTCAGGCCGCGGAGCGCGGCGAGCCGACGGGGCTGATCCACGTCGGCGCCGGCTTCTACCGCGGCCGCAATGCGCTGCTGGTCATCGGTGTCGTCTACTTGGTCGCCCATCTGGTGGTCGGGCAGGTGATGACCCTGATCGGCGGCGACGCGGTGGAGCGCCTCCTCGCCCTGTCCGCACGCCCTCAGGAGATGGACCCCGAGGAGATGCGCGCGGTGCTCGATCGGGCCATGCCGGCCCTGCTCACGGGCACCGTGCTGTTCACACCCCTGCTCATGGCGACTTGGTTCGCGCCGGCCCTGGCCCTGTTCGAGGGCTTCCCGCCGGGCAAGGCCATGTTCTGGAGCCTGTGGGCCTGCCTGGTGAACTGGCGGCCCATGATCCTCTATGGCTTGCTGCTGTCCCTGCTGGGCATGGTGGCACTGGTCATCCCCTTCGGCCTAGGCCTGCTGCTTTTCCTGCCCCTGGCCATGACTTCAACCTACGCAGCCTATAGGGCCCAGTTCGTCGCGAGACCCGAAACATGAAACCCACGCTGATCCCGCTCGCTCTCATCGACCTCCTGCTGACCCTCCCCGCCGCCCGGGCGAGCCCCGGCCAGGTGCCAACTTCGCCAAGACCCTCCCTTAATCCAAGTATCCAGCACGAGTGCCATCTTGCCTGCCATCGGTTCAACAGCAGGCGCAGCTGTGGCCTGTCTTACACCAGCCACCGCAACCGCTACCTTTGCGACACCTGTTGCCAGCCGGCACTCACCGGGCTCAAGGGCGGAGAGTGGCAAGCCCCACTCCCGCGCCTCGATTGGATAAGGCTCGGTCCGCGCGAAACCTGCGAGCTCATCAAACGCAACGCCGGTGCGGGCGACTTAGGACGCAGGCTGCAGCATCATCTGCTTACGGACGGGCGCATCCACTGGGCTTTGGATTCGGGCATGACCCCCGCTGGCCGGTTCCCTACCGTGGACGGCGGCGCTGCCGCCTAGCACCGTGACGTGGCCCTCTGGATCGAGGGCGGCATGCGCTGCGAATAGAAAGGTGGGGGTACGAGCGGTCAGCCCACAAGACGCATGTGGGTGAGCCTTACCCCTCCATGCCCGAACTCTCCCTTCTGGCTGCGTTCTTAGTCGGCTTCCTCGGGGGCGCTCATTGCGTGGGCATGTGCGGCGGCATCGTCGCGGCCATGTCCCTGCAAGGCGGGGTAAGGCAACCCTTCGTCTTTCACCTGGGCTACAACCTGGGCCGCATCCTGAGCTACACCTTGGCCGGTGCCGTGGCCGGGCTGATCGGCTCGGCCGCCTTTCTGTCCGAACGCCTGCTGCCCGTACAGCATGGGCTCTACGTGCTGGCCCAGGGGGTGTTGATCCTGCTGGGGCTCTACCTGGCGGGGCTCAACCGGGCGGTGCTGGTGTTGGAACGGGCCGGCGGTGCGCTCTGGTCGCGTTTGCAGCCCCGGCTGGGTCGGCTGCTGCCCATTCGTAGCCCCACGCAGGCCCTGCTCGCGGGCGGGCTTTGGGGCTGGCTGCCCTGCGGTCTGACCTACAGCGTGCTGGTCTCGGCCCTGGCAAGCGGCGGCGCGCTGCAGGGCGCCGGTCTGATGTTCGCTTTCGGGCTGGGAACCCTTCCCAACCTGTTGGCCATGGCCTGGGCGGCGGACCGGCTGCGGGCCATCGCGGCCGACCGACGCATCAGGCGCATCGCAGGATTCACGGTGGCCCTGTTCGGCGTGTGGGGATTGATGCAACTGCTGAAGTGAGGTCCGCCCGGCATGGGCGGGGGCCGCTTCAGCCTAGTCCTTGGGAAACTTCCGCTTGAATTCGGTCTTCAGCGGTGTCCCGAGGACGTTGGCATTGATCAGGAAGCGCAATTCGTCCGGCGGCGTTAGCTTAAACTCGCCCAGCTAGTAGACCGCCTTGCCATCGTTGACCTCCTGCAGCAGGATCTGATGGTCAGGTTGTTACGATTCATGGCGCCGGCATAGACCTGGGCCGGGATAGCGGCGTTGCCCCGCTTGCGTCTTAGGGAAGGTCTGCACGACCGTCGCGAGCGGACGGAGCGCAAGGCGCACGGAG
>DAITOH010000086.1:0-6093 GCA_036834225.1 Thiobacillaceae bacterium
GCGCAGTACTGGAACACACCGCATCTTTACCGGGTCTTCGCGATGGATTGATTACTGGGCTGACTAACATGCAACTCCCCCAAGCCGCGCCCGACACGCTGTCGGGCACCCTAAGCTGGCCGGCGATCCTGGCCGAGCTGCGTCACCACCGGGCCGCATTGCTGCGCGGCAACGTCATCGCCATCCTGGCCGCGCTAGCGTCCGTGCCGGTTCCCCTGATCCTGCCCCTGCTGGTGGATGAGGTGCTGCTGAGCCGTCCGGGCCTGTTCATCGCCACCTTCGGTCCCTGGTTTCCGGAGTCCTGGCACGGGCCCGTACTGTTCGTGCTGGTGGCCCTGGTTCTGACCGTGGTGCTGCGGCTCTTCTCCATCCTGATGAACGTGATCCAGACGCGGACCTTTTCGCTGGTGTCCAAGGAAGTGGTCTACCGCATACGCGCCCGCATGATTGACCGGCTGTCGCACATCGCCCTGTCCGAATACGAAACCCTGGGTTCGGGCCGTGTGACTTCCCACTTCGTGACCGATCTTAATGCCATCGACACCTTCCTGGGCGCGTCCATCTCCGGTTTTCTGGTGGCGGTGCTCTCCCTCGTCGGTGTGGCAGCGGTGCTGCTCTGGATGCACTGGCAGATGGCCCTGTTCATCCTTTTGCTCAACCCGGTGGTCATCCTGTTCTCGACCCGCTTGGGCAAGCGGGTCAAGGCGCTCAAGAAGCGGGAGAACACGGCCTTCGAGGTGTTCCAGGAGACCCTGGCCGAGACCCTGGACGCCCTCGCCCAGATCCGGGCCATGAACCGGGAGCGGCATTATTTGGCGCGCGTGACCGACAAGGCGGCCGAGATCCGCACGCACGCAGCGGCTTTCGCCTGGAAGTCAGACGCCATGAACCGGATTTCCTTCTTCATCTTCCTGGCCGGCTTCGATGCCTTTCGCGCCGTCGCCATGCTGATGGTGGTGTTCTCCGACCTCACGATCGGCGAGATGATGGCCGTCTTCGGCTATCTGTGGTTCATGATGTCCCCGGTGCAGGAGATCATCAACATCCAATACGCCTGGTATGCCGCCAATGCCGCCATGGGCCGCATCAACGCGCTGCTGGCCCTGCGCCCGGTGCAGGAGGGCAAGCCGCGGCAGAATCCGTTCGCGGGCAGACAGACCGTGGGCCTGCGCTTAGAAGGGGTAAGCTTCGCCTACGGCGACGGCGAACTGGTGCTAGATCGCGTCGATCTGGACATCAGGCCGGGCGAGAAGGTGGCGCTGGTCGGCGCATCGGGGGGCGGCAAGTCGACCCTGGTGCAGGCCTTGCTGGGCCTCTACCCACCCTCTAGCGGGCGCATCTGCTATTGCGACGTTCCGGTGCAGGACATCGGCTGGCCTACCGTGCGCGAGCATGTCGGCGTGGTGCTGCAGCATCCGGCCCTGTTCAATGCCACGGTGCGCGAAAACCTGTGCATGGGGCGCAAGTTCAGTGATGACCGGCTCTGGCAGGCTTTAGAGATCGCCCGCTTAAAGTCGGTGGTGGAGCAAATGCCCCAGGGCCTGGACACCCTGGTAGGCAAAGGCGGCGTGCGCCTGTCAGGGGGACAGCGCCAGCGTCTGGCCATTGCCCGCATGGTGCTCACCGAACCCAAGGTGGTGATCCTGGACGAGGCCACCTCGGCCCTGGATGCCCAGACCGAGCGTGAAGTCCACCGGGCCCTGGCCGACTTCCTGAAAGGCCGGACCACACTGATCATCGCCCATCGCCTGTCGGCGGTCAGGCAGGCCGACCGCATCCTGGTGTTCGAGAACGGCAGGGTGGTGGAGGAGGGTGACCACGACAGTCTGATGGCGCAGTCCGGGCTCTATCACAAACTTTACGCGCACGCATGAGCATGTGTTTCACGTGAAACCTCTGGAGCCCGATGCCTGCTTGGCGTATGATTGCGCCCTTTTCCGGGCGACCGCTGCAAGCCCATGATTTTCCCTGAAAAATTCGACGTCATCGTGGTCGGTGGGGGCCATGCCGGCACCGAGGCGGCCCTGGCCAGCGCGCGCATGGGGGTGAAGACCCTGCTGCTTACGCACAATATCGAGACCATCGGGGCGATGTCCTGCAACCCTTCCATCGGCGGCATCGGCAAGGGGCATCTGGTCAAAGAGGTGGATGCCTTAGGCGGCGCCATGGCTATCGCCACGGACGAGGCCGGCATCCAGTTCCGCATCCTCAACGCCTCCAAGGGGCCGGCAGTGCGGGCCACGCGCGCGCAGGCCGACCGCAGCCTGTACAAACAAGCCATCCGCAGACGGCTGGAGAATCAGCCCAACCTCACACTGTTCCAGCTGGCGGTGGACGACCTCGTGCTGGAGGGCGAGCGCGTGGCTGGCGTGCGCACGCAGCTTGGCATCACCTTCCAGGCACGGGCCGTGGTGCTGACCACCGGCACCTTCCTTGCCGGCTTAATCCACATCGGCATGGAAAGCTTCCCCGCCGGCCGCCTGGGCGATCCGCCCGCAGTGAGCCTGGCCGCCCGGCTCAAGGAGCTGGCCCTGCCGGCCGGGCGGCTCAAGACCGGCACGCCGCCGCGCATCGACGGCCGCAGTATCGATTTCTCGGTGATGGCCGTATCATCAAAAAAAAAACCCGCGCCCGTGTTCTCCTTCATCGGCGATGCGACCATGCACCCCCGCCAGCTGTCCTGCTGGATCACGCATACCAATGCCCGCACGCACGAGATCATCCTCGCCGGCCTGGACCGCTCGCCGCTCTATACCGGCGTGATCGAGGGGGTGGGGCCCCGCTACTGCCCCTCCATCGAGGACAAGATCAAGCGTTTTGCTGACAAGCCGTCGCACCAGATCTTCCTGGAGCCGGAAGGGCTGAACACGCACGAGTTCTACCCGAACGGCATTTCCACCAGCCTGCCGTTCGATGTCCAACTGGCGCTGGTGCGTTCCATACCGGGCCTGGAGCGCGCCCACATCCTGCGCCCAGGCTATGCCATCGAGTACGACTACTATGACCCGCGCGGACTGCTGCCCTCGCTGGAGAGCAAGGCGATCCGCGGGCTGTTCTTCGCCGGTCAGATCAACGGCACCACCGGCTACGAGGAGGCGGCGGCACAGGGCCTGCTGGCGGGCATCAACGCCGGCCTGATGGTGCGTGACAGGGATCCGTGGTGGCCGCGGCGCGACGAGGCCTATCTCGGTGTGCTGGTGGACGACCTGACCACACGCGGGGTGTCCGAGCCCTACCGCATGTTCACCAGCCGGGCCGAATATCGCTTAAGCTTGCGCGAGGACAACGCCGACCAGCGTCTGACCGAGATCGGCCGCAGTCTGGGCGTGGTAGACGACCAGCGCTGGGCGCGCTTCGAGGCCAAGCGGGAAGCCATCGCACGCGAGACCGAGCGGCTCAAATCCACCTGGGTCAATCCCAAAGTCTTGCCCGCCGCGGCGGCCACCAGCGTGCTCGGCCAGCCGATCGAGCGCGAATACACCCTGTTCGACCTGCTGCGTCGCCCCGAGGTCAGCTATGCGGCCCTGATGTCGCTGCCCGGCGCCGGCGAGGGTGTGGCCGACCCCGAGATCAGGCAGCAGGTCGAGATCGAGGCCAAGTACGCCGGCTACGTGGCCCGCCAGCGTGAGGAAATCGCCCGGCACCGCTTGCACGAGGAAACACCCTTGCCCCCCGATCTCGACTACATGCAGCTTACCGGCCTGTCCATGGAGGCCAGGCAGCGCTTAAGCCAGGTGCGCCCCGCCACCCTGGGTCAGGCCGCCCGCGTGCAGGGCATCACCCCAGCGGCCATCTCCGTGCTGCTGGTGCATCTCAAGCGCGGCGAGCTGACCGGGAAGAAGTCGGCATGAATCTGTCCGCGCAACTGCACGCCGGCTTAACGGAACTGGGCCTAGACCTGGACCAGGTCGCCCGCGAGAGGCTGCTTGGCTATCTGGGTCTGCTGGACAAATGGAACCGGGTCTACAACCTCACCGCCATCCACGAACCCGAACGCATGCTCAGCCACCACCTGCTCGACAGCCTGGCCGTGCTGCCGCATGTGGACGCAGACCGGCTGCTCGACGTGGGCAGCGGCGGCGGCCTGCCGGGCATCCCGCTCGCCGTGGCCCGGCCTGCGCTGCAAGTCACCCTGCTGGAGTCCAGTCACAAGAAGACTGCCTTTCTGCAGCAGGCCGTCATCGAACTCGCCCTGGCCAACGTCGAAGTGGTGCAGGCCCGTGCCCAGGACTATCGCCCGACGCACCCCTTCCCGCGCATCATCTCCCGCGCCTTGAGCGATCTGGCGGAATTCGTGCGCCTGACCGACCACCTGCTCGCCGAGGGCGGACAGTGGCTGGCGATGAAGGGCGTGTATCCGGACGAGGAGCTCGATGAGCTCAGGGGCGCGCAGGTGGTGCGGGCGATCCGGCTGCGGGTACCGATGCTTGCGGCCGAGCGCCATCTCCTCGTCCTGGAGCGCGACGCATGAGCCGCATCATCGCCATCACCAACCAGAAGGGCGGCGTGGGCAAGACCACCACGGCAGTCAACCTGGCTGCCGGCCTCGCGCATCTGGCGCAGCGGGTGCTGCTGGTGGATCTGGATCCCCAGGGCAACGCCACCATGGGCAGCGGCGTCGACAAGCGGGGGCTGTCTAAGACCGTCTACCAGGTCCTGCTAGGCCAGGCCAGGGGTACGGACGTGATCCAGCATTCCCCCAGCGGCGGCTACGACCTGTTGCCGGCAAACCGCGACCTGGCCGGCGCGGAGGTGGAGATGGTGGGCATCGCCCAGCGGGAGACACGGCTCAAAGACGCGCTGCGCGCCCTGGACGGGGCCTACGACTATGTCCTCATCGACTGTCCGCCGGCGCTGAACATGCTCACCGTCAACGCCCTGGCGGCCGCCGATGCGGTGCTGATCCCCATGCAGTGCGAGTACTTCGCCCTGGAAGGGCTCACCGATCTCGTCAACACCATCAAGAAGGTCAAGGCCGGGATCAACCCCAGGATCGAGATCGAAGGCTTGCTGCGGGTGATGTTCGATCCGCGCAACACCCTCTCGCAGCAGGTGTCCGACCAGCTGAAGGGCCATTTCGGCGCCAAGGTGTTCGACACGGTGATCCCGCGCAACGTGCGTCTGGCCGAGGCGCCCAGCCACGGGCTGGCGGCCTTAGCCTATGACCGCGGTTCCAAGGGGGCCCAGGCCTACCTGAGCCTCGCCGAGGAATTCATCGCCCGCCGACAGAATCGGACCAAGGAGATACGCTAGACATGGCCAAGCTTAAAGGACTCGGTCGCGGGCTGGACGCCCTTCTGTCGTCCGGTGAGACGCCGGAGGGCGAGCGCCTGCTCACCCTGCCGGTGGAGAGCCTAATACCGGGCAAATATCAGCCCCGTACCCGCATGGACCCGGCGGCGCTCGCCGAGCTGGCGGATTCCATACGCGCCCAGGGTCTGATGCAGCCCATCCTGGCACGGGCGGTCGACGGCGGGCGTTACGAGATCATCGCCGGCGAGCGCCGCTGGCGGGCGAGCCAGCTCGCGGGGCTTGCCGAGGTGCCGGTGCTGGTGCGCGAAGTGGCGGACGACCAGGCCCTGAAGATGGCCCTGATCGAGAACATCCAGCGCGAGGACTTGAACCCCCTAGAGGAGGCCCAGGGCCTGCAGCGGCTGATCCAGGAGTTCGACATGACCCATCAATCGGTGGCCGAATCCGTGGGCCGATCGCGGGCCGCCGTGACCAACATTCTGCGCCTGCTCAATCTCGCCAAGCCGGTGCAGGCCATGCTGCTAGACGGTCAGATCGAGATGGGGCACGCCCGGGCGCTTCTGCCGCTGCCCGCCGCGCGCCAGATCGAAGTGGCCCACGAGGTAGCCCGCCGTGGCCTGTCGGTGCGGGAGGTGGAACGGCTGGTGAGCCGTCTGCTCAATCCCAAGCCGCCTAAGGCGACGACCAAGGACCGCGACGTGCTGCGCTTAGAGGAACAGTTGTCCGAGACCCTGGGCACCAAGGTCAGCATCACGGCCAACCGCAAGGGCGCGGGTCGGGTGACCATAGAATTTTCTAATCTCGACCAGCTGGACGGCATACTCGGCCGCCTTCGGGACT
>DAITOH010000087.1:0-6052 GCA_036834225.1 Thiobacillaceae bacterium
ATTCGGCCACGGCGGCCGCTACGCAGCAGCCTACAGTTCCAGGTGGGCAGGACGGTCCAGCGGGGTGTGCCAGTGGTCGTCTGCGGCCGGTTCGGGGTGGAACCAGTTGAGTTTGTCGTGCAGCTTGACCACGTTGCCGACGATGATGAGGGTGGGTGGCTTGAGATCGGCCTTTGCGACCAGGGCAGGCAGGGTATCGAGCGTGCCGGTAACCACCCTCTGGTTGAGTGTGGTGCCCTGCTGCACGATGGCGGCCGGTGTGGTGGACGGCAGACCGTGGGCGATCATCTCGCGGCATAGGGTCGCCAGGCCCTTGAGGCCCATGTAGATCACCACGGTCTGGCCGGGACGACAGAGCATGTCCCAGTCCAGGTCCATGGTGTTGTCCTTGAGGTGACCGGTGACGAAGATTAAGGCCTGGGCATGGTCGCGGTGCGTGAGAGGAATGCCGGCGTAGGCGGCTACACCAGCGGCGGCGGTGACGCCAGGCACGACCTGGAAGGGTACGCCGTTTTCGCGCAGGGTCTCGATCTCCTCGCCGCCGCGGCCGAAGATGAAGGGGTCGCCGCCCTTTAGGCGCAAGACCCGCTTGCCCTCCTTGGCCAGGCGCACCAGCAGGTGATTGATGTCCTCCTGCGGCAAGGTGTGGTTGTCCCGCTCCTTACCGACATAGATGCGGTCCGCGTCGCGCCGGCACATATCGAGGATGGTGGGTGAGACCAGGCGGTCGTAGACCACGACGTCGGCCTGCTGCATCAGGCGCAGGGCGCGGAAGGTAAGCAGGTCGGGGTTGCCGGGGCCAGCGCCGACCAGGTAGACCTCGCCGCGATCGGGCGCATCGGCCTGCTGCTCTAGCATGCGCGCCAGGGATGCCTCAGCCTCTTGCTCGCGCCCGGAGAACACCATCTCGGCGATGGGGGAGAGCAGGGCGTTCTCCCAGAACTTGCGCCGCGCCTCGGTCGTGGGGAAGCGCTGGCGCACGCGGGTCTTGAAGCGTCCCGCGAGGGCGGCCAGCCGGCCGTAGGCGGCCGGAATCAGGGTCTCCAGCCGCGCGCGCAGCAGCCGCGAGAGCACCGGGGCCTCGCCGCCGCTGGATACCGCCACCACCACTGGCGAGCGGTCGATGATGGAGGGCATGATGAAGGAGCAGATCTCCGGTTTGTCGACCACGTTCACAGGCAGGTGGCGAGCACGGGCCGCCTCATACACCTGACGATCGAGGGCTTCGTCTCCACTGGCGGCAAAGACCAGCTCCACGCCTTCGAGATGGGCTTCTGAAAAGGGCTCCCGGCGGTGGATCAGCCGGCCGGTGCTGTTGAGCGCGTTGAAGGCCGCGGCCAGGGTATTGGGGCTTACCACGCTCACCCAGGCACCTGCGGCCAGCACCAGTGAGGCCTTGCGTGCCGCAGTGTCGCCACCGCCCACCACCAAGGCATGCTTGCCACGCAGGTCGAGGAAGATCGGTAGGTAGTCCATCAGGGTACAGGCTAGAGGATACTTAAGGTTCAGTTGGTGAGTTGGGGTGGCTAGTTGCAGGATCGACAACCCGCATCCGGGCCGCCATCGCCTGTGACCTGAAGCCCGTGGCCTGGTCAGCTGCATCTGCCGCAGCCGCCCCCGCTGCTTCCACCACTGCCCGAGCCGCAGCCGCCGGAACCGCAACCGCCGCCGCCCCCAGAAGCCTCCTCCGTACCGGGCTTCAGGAATACAAAGCTCTTCTGGCCTGGGGCGATTTCGGTGAAGTCGAGGGTAACATCCTGCAGGTAGGGGGCGCTGTGCTTTGACACCAGCAGGGTGATGCCCCAGGACTCGTGCACGGCGTCGCCTTCGCGCTCCTGGTCGAAGCCCATGCCGAATTCGAGCATGCCGGCTTCATTCACCTTGGCGGCAAGGCGCAGGCCCATGCCCTGGGCATCGCTGTTCTTCGCCGCGATGCGGATTTGCTCGGCGGCCTCCTTGGTCAAGCTGATCATAGGGTTTCCTTCCTCAACGTCTGGGTCGCACGGCGACTTCTAGAAACGCCCCCCGTCCGCGGGCGGGTGAGAGGGGGATGCGGGTCATGACACGTTAACCCATGTCATTCGGTGGTCGTGTTGGCTCATGCCGCGCAGCGGGACGGTTGCTTCCGAGCGCCCCCAGGGCCAGGCTTTGCCCAGCCCGCCCCCCGAGGGGGTGCGAGTAACACTTGGCGCTCAGCGTGTTTCTTGAGGGCGGCATAGGCGCGCACCTTGTCCAGAAAGGGCGCAATCCAGCCGCGCTCACCCGAGCCGCGGCGGTGACTATAGGCGGCGAGCAGATTCCCGACCACCACGCCGTCGTGATGGCCGTCGATACCCTCGCCGCGCACCATGCGATAGGCATAGACGAGGTCCGGGGGCAGGTTAACCAGACTGGAGTGATGGAACTCGTGCGCCGGGATAGACCCGCCATCGTCTGGTGCCAGTTCGGATGCGCCAGTCCCGGCGAGCTCAACGTAGCCGCGACCGACCGGCCGGGTGTGCATGACGCAGTCGCCGGGTATGACGCCCACCATCTCGCCGCGCCGCTCGCCCCAGGTGAGGCTGCGCGACAGATACATAAGACCGCCGCATTCCGCGTAGGTCGGCAGCCCGGACTCGATGGCGCGGCGGATGTCGGCACGCAGGGCCCGGTTTGCGGCAAGCGCCTCGATGAAGACCTCGGGAAAGCCGCCGCCCAGGATGAGGCCGTCGGCCTCCGGCAATCGTGTGTCTCTAAAGGTGTCGACCGGGAGGAGTGCAACGCCCGCCGCGCGCAGGGTGTCTAGGTCTTCCTGGTAGTAGAAGCCAAAGGCGCGGTCCTGGGCGATGGCGATGCGCAGCCCCGTACCGCGTCCCGCTAGCGCGCAAGCAGTGGGCGTAGCTTGCTTAACCGGCGCCGCTAAGGCGAGCAGGGTGTTGAGGTCCACCCGTTCGGCGACCAAGGTGGCGATGGCCTCGATGCGTGCCTCGGCTTCGGGCGTCTCGTTGCAAGGGATGAGACCCAGGTGGCGCTCGGCGATCTCAAGCTGCGGGGCGCGTGGCAGGGCGCCAAGGACCTGCACGTCGGTGTAGCGTTCGATGACGGCACGCAGCTTGCCTTCATGTCGGGGACCGCCGACCTTGTTGAGAATGACGCCGGCGATCTTCACCTTAGCGTCGAAGGCCTGGTAGCCGAGGATCAGCGGGGCGATGCCGCGGGTCATGCCCTGGGTGTCCAGGACCAGAATGACCGGCGCACCGAGCAGCTTGGCCATGGCGGCGTTGCTGTCGCTGCCTTCGAGGTCCATGCCGTCGTATAGCCCCTTGTTGCCTTCGATGAGCGTAATATCCGCCGGCGCGGCATGCTGCGCGAAGAGATCCCGAATCTCGGCCCGCGTCATCATGTGGAAGTCGAGGTTGTAGCATGACCGACCGGCAGCCTGGCCGTGCCAGATGGGATCGATGTAGTCCGGCCCCTTCTTGAAGGTCTGCACCCTCAAGCCCCGCTTGCGCAGCGCACGAGCCAGCCCCAGGGTGAGGGTGGTCTTGCCCGAGGATTTGTGGGCGGCGGACAGGTAAAGGCAAGTCATGGGCCGAGGACGTGTCGGAATCAAGGTTAATCATAACACAAAAGCCGACTAAATTTGTCGGCTTTTGTGGGTTCGGGTCCGGGCACCTGCAGCTGGGCGCCCCATCGTCTCAATGCGCCTTGAATTCGATGTCCTTGAAGTCGTCTTCGGGCATGAACTTCAAAACGCGCACGGCGGCGGTGGTGATCAGGAAGGCGGTGGCGATGCCGCCGATGCCCAGCAGGAATTCCCAGATGCCGGGCGTGTAGTCGTTGACGACGCCGTCATAAAAGGTGCTCGACTCGGCGTAGCCAGGGAAGATGTCCAGCGGGAAAGCCTGTCCGCCGATGATGGTGACGTACATCTGGAAGTGCCCGCCCAGCACCACTAGCAGCGCGGCCAGGAAGACCGTCGCCGGGTGTCGGCCGGCACGGCTGAAGATCAGGATCAGGGGCAGGATGCCGCCCAGCAGAACCTGTCCGCCCCAAAACAGCAGGGGGTAGATGCCGCCTTCAAGCAGGATGAAGCGCTCAAACTCCCACTGCTTGGCAAAATACATGTTGGTCAGGTGCAGCACGGCCGTGAAATAGAGGCTGGCGGCGATGAAAATGGCGAGCAGGTTTTTGAGCCGGTTGAGGATGCGCTCGTCGACCTGGATGTTGTTCCACTTGTACATCACCGACTGGACCAAGATGAAGACGGCCAGGCCGTAGGCGAAGGAGTAGATGATGAACATCGGCGCATACAGGGCGGAGTTGTAGCCGGCGCGCGCCACCAGGAACCCGAAGATCGAACCCGTGGCCGTGGTCAGTGCCAGTCGCCAGATAAAGGCGAGCAGTCCAACAGGCTTAGACCAGGGGTTGAGCCTGCGGTCCATCAGGGTCAGCAGATACAGGCCCACAATGGCGAAAAAGCCGTTGTAGAAGATCACGTTGAGGGCGAAGATAGACTTGAAGTTGAAGTGCGTCATCGCGACGATCAGCCGGTCCGGGCGCCCCAGGTCCAGGACCAGCACCATCAGGCCGCCGGCCAGCATGGCGATGGCGAGCAGACCCGACAGCGGCGCACGTGCCTTGTACATCTTCTTGCCGAACACCGAGCCGATGGATGCGACGTTTAGCACGCCCGAGGCGGCGACGATGAGAAAGACGGCGAAGACGTGCGGCAGGCCCCAGACGATCTGGTTGTTCATCCCGGTCATCGCGTGGCCGTGGTGCTCCAGGTAGAAGAACGCCGCTAGGGTACCCAGCATGACCAGGCTGCCTGCGGCCATCAGGGACCAGAACTGGCCGGATTTGCGCTCGCGCGGAGAGAAACAGAGTTCTTGGCTTGACATGGATCAGATCCCCTGGTAACGCACACCGGTGTTCAGCCTAAGATCGGCGCGCACCTCGGTGGTGGCATAGGTCTTCATGGCCTTGGCGATCGCGCTGTCAGGGTCGTTGAGATCGCCGAACAGCATGGCCTGGTGGCCGGCAGCGTTGCACGCCTCAACACAGGCCGTGGTGTTTTCGCCGCGGTCCACCTTATGTACGCAGAAGGTGCAGGACTCGACACAGCCCTTGCCGCGGGGCACCTCGGGGTTCTGGTCGGTGAGCGGCTCGTGCACGAAGGAGCGGGCCTTGTACGGGCAGGCCATCATGCAGTAGCGGCAGCCGATGCAGATGTGGCGGTCGACCAGGACGATGCCGTCCGCTCGCTTCATGGAGGCACCAGTGGGGCACACGTCCACGCAGGGGGGGTGCTCGCAATGCTGGCACATCATGGGCAGCGAGATCTCGACGCCCGTTTTCAGGTGCCGGATGTTGAGCTTGCGAATCCACTGCGAATCCTGCGGTCCGGTTTTGCCAGACAGGCCGTTTTCGGTGTTGCAGGCGGTCACGCAGTCGTTGCAGCCGTCAGCGCACTTGGTGGTGTCGATGATCATGCCCCAGCGCACCTTGTCGGAGGCGGGTTCCTCGGGCGCACGCGCCTGGGCGATGCCGTAGAGCAGGACACCGGGCGCCAGCGCGGTGCCGGTGGCAACCGCGCTCGCCTTGAGAAAGGCGCGGCGATCGCTGCTGTCGGGGTTGAGGTTTGGTTCGCTCATGGTTGTAGCCCTCCTTGCTGCTGCACCGTAAGGGGTGTACTGTGCGATGCAGCGGCGGGTCTATACAGTTTCATGGGCTTGGTGGCGTGGCAGTCCCAGCAGTCGAGCTTGACACCAGTGTAGACGTGGCAGGCCATGCAGAAGTCCTCCTTGCTCGAGGCCACGCTGCCGGTCTTGCTGGAGGCGTGGCAGTCCACGCAGCCCTTGAGGCTGTGCTTGGTGGTGCGGATGCCGCGGCGTAGGGTGTCGTCGCGATGGTGCTTGAGCAACACCATGTGATTGCGCCGCATAAAATCCGTGTCCTCCACGCAGCGTTCACCCTTGCCGCGTTCTAGCACGGGTTTGTTGACACCCGCCGTGGCCCCGGCGGAGGCCACGACCATGCCGGCCAAGGCACCGATCAGGGCCAGATATCT
>DAITOH010000088.1:0-6051 GCA_036834225.1 Thiobacillaceae bacterium
AGCCGCATGACCTTCGCGCTGGGTGCGTTGCGTGCGGCGCGGTTTCTCGCCGGCAAGACGGCCGGACTTTACGACATGCAGGACGTGCTCGGCCTGCGTTGACGCGACCGCGGCTCTCGTGATCACAAGCCGCCTGGGGTCGGTTCAAAAAATGGTACGAAACTACCGATAACCCGAGCAGAAAGATGGCTAACCCCTCTTGACATCCCGTTCGCATCTGTCTCCTCCCCCTTGAACACGGCTGCCTGAACCTCATCTACTTCCCTCATTGCCTAGGGGAGAACCACGCATGTCGGAACACATCAAGGAAACACTCGGCTTTCAGGCCGAGGTCAAGCAGCTACTGCGCCTGATGATCCACTCCTTGTACAGCCACAAGGAGATCTTCCTGCGCGAGTTGGTCTCCAACGCCGCCGACGCGGCCGACAAGCTGCGCTTCGAGGCGATGAGCGACCCTGCCCTGTTTGAACAGGACGCTAAGCTCAAGATCTGGATCCGCGTCGACAAGCCGGCCCGCACCCTCACCATCCGCGACAACGGCATCGGGATGAGCCGTCAGGAGGTGATCGAACACATCGGCACCATCGCCAAGTCCGGCACACGCGAATTCTTCTCCCGGCTTACCGGCGACCAGCAGAAGGACGCGCAGTTGATCGGCCAGTTCGGCGTGGGTTTCTACTCCAGCTTCATCGTCGCCGACCGGGTGACCCTCACCACCCGCCGCGCCGGCCTCACGCGTGAGCACGGCGTGCGCTGGGAGTCGGACGGGGCCGGCGAATACAGCCTGGAGATGGTCGACAAGGACGACCGTGGCACCGAGATCGTTTTGCACCTGAAGGAAGGCGAGGATGAATTCCTCGAACCCTGGCGCCTGAAGGCCATCATCCGTAAGTACTCGGATCACATCCCCATCCCCATCGTCTACATCGACGAAAAGGGCGAGGAAGAGACCGTCAACCGGGCCAGTGCTCTCTGGGCCCGGCCCAAGGGCGAGATCACGGAGGAGGAGTACAAGGCCTTCTACAAGCATGTCGCGCATGACTTCGAAGACCCGCTCGCCTGGACGCATGCCCGCGTGGAGGGCCGCCAGGACTACACCGTCCTGCTCTATGTACCCTCACACGCCCCCTTCGACCTGTGGGATCGCAACGCTAAGGGCGGCATCAAACTCTATGTCAAGCGCGTCTTCATCATGGAGGACACCCAGCGCCTCATGCCGGCCTACCTGCGTTTCATGCGCGGTGTCATCGATGCGGAGGACCTGCCGCTCAATGTCTCGCGTGAAATCCTGCAACAGACCCGCGACATGGAGATGATACGCGCCGGCTGCGTAAGAAAGGTCCTCGACCTGCTGGAAGACCTTGCCGGCAACCAACCCGAGAAATATGCCCAGCTCTGGGAACACTTCGGTGTGGTGCTGAAGGAGGGCGTGGGCGAGGATCCGGCCAACAAGGAGCGCATCGCCCGGCTGCTGCGTTTTGCCACCACGGCGAGCGACACCCCGAGCGTATCCCTTGCCGATTATGTCGGCCGCATGAAGGAGGGACAGGACAGGATCTGGTATGTCACCGCTGAGACCCTGGCTGCCGCCAAGGCCAGCCCGCACCTGGAAATCTTCCGCAAGAAGGGGGTGGAGGTCCTGCTGCTCACCGACCGGGTGGACGAATGGCTGGTGGCTAACCTGTCCGAGTTCGACGGCAAGCGCTTAGCCAGCGTGGCCAAGGGTGATGTGGACCTTTCGGCGGTGAAATCCGAAACAGAAACAGATGATCAACCCAAGGAAGCTCCCCAGACCGAGACCGCCCAGGCCGTCGTCGACCGCCTCAAGGCGCTGCTCGAGGGTCGGGTGCGGGACGTGCGCGTGAGTCACCGCCTGGTGGACTCCCCGGCTTGCCTGGTGACCGGCGAGCATGAGATGAGCGCCCACCTCGCCCGCATGCTCAAGTCGCTGGGTCAGAAGGCGCCCGATATCAAGCCCATCCTCGAGGTTAACCCGACCCACCCTATGGTGCGCCGCATCGAGACCGAGCACGGCGAGCGTCAGGCCGATCTGGCCTTGCTGCTGCTCGACCAGGCCATCTTGCTCGATGGCGGTCAGCTTGCAGATCCGGCTGGCTTTGTCCGGCGCATGAATGCCCTGATGACGGCAGGCTGAGGAAGTCCGCAGCACCCGGCCTGCTTAGCGCCAGCGCAGGGTCACAAGGCGGCTGCGGCCATTTTCCTGCAGCCGCAGCGTTGCGCCGCTGCCGGCGTCTGCCAGGGCGGCGGCGAATTCGGCCGGACTGCCGACCGGTTTGCGGTTGACTTCCAGGATCAGGCTGCCTGGCGCGATGCCGGCCAAGGCGGCGAGGGAACCCCGTTCCACCGCCGTCACCAAAACGGCCTTGTCGACGCGGGCGCGCCGGGCCTCCTCCGGGCTGAGCGCACGCACGGCGAGCCCCAGCGCCTGGACGGTCTGAGCGCTTGCGACGGCGGCCTCGTCCAGTCGTCCGACTCGTACCGGAATATCCAGCCGACGCCCATCCCGGATCACCCCCAGCACCACCGTGCTGCCCGGCCGGGCCATCGCCACACGGTTGCGGTACTGGCCGCCATCGGCCAGGGGAGTGCCGTCGAAGCTCACCAGCACATCACCCGCCCGCAGACCGGCCGCCTCAGCCGGAGAGCCCGCGCCAACCTGGCTCACGAGTACGCCGCGTTGGTCCCGCAGGCCCAATGCCTCGGCGATCTCGGGGGTGAGCGGTTGCACGGTGAGTCCGATCATCCCCCGGATCACCTGACCATGGGTGAGGATCTGCTCGGCTATGGTGCGCGCCAGGTTGCTTGGGATGGCAAAGCCGATGCCCATGTAACCGCCGCTGCGACTGAAGATGGCGGTATTCACGCCGATCACCTCGCCGTCCAGGTTAAGCAGCGGGCCACCCGAGTTACCGGGATTGATGGCCGCGTCGGTCTGGATGAAGTCCTCGTAATCGTTGATCCCCAGGCTGGTCCGGCCCTTGGCGCTGACCACCCCGGCGGTGAGGCTGTGCGATAAGCCAAACGGGTTGCCTATGGCCACCACCCACTCGCCCACCTCCAGGCGCGCGGAGTCGCCCCATTTCAACGCCGGAATCCCGCGCGCTGCGATCTCGAGTACGGCCACGTCGGATTTCGGGTCTGTGCCGCGCACGCGGGCATCGAACTCGCGCCCATCCTGGAAACGCACACGGATCCGACCGGCGTCCTCGACGACATGGCTGTTGGTCAGGATGTAGGTGCTGTCCTGACTGCTGGCGAAGACGAAACCTGAGCCCTGACTGATAGCCCGTCTGGGTTGCCGGGGTGTCTGACGGCGCGGGGTGAGGCCGGGGAAATCCTCCCCGAAGAACCGGCGAAACAGGTCGTCGTGGAAGGGCCAGGCCAGGGTATCCTCCATGGGCGCATCCTGCGCTGTGCCCTCCACCTGGATGAACACCACCGACGGGGCCACCTTGCGTGCGACCGCCGAGAAGGCCCGTGCGGTCTGGCGCAGGCTCTCCGCGCCGGCATCCTGGCCGGGGGCAGGCAAGGGAAGAGACATTAGCGGCAAGCAGAGCAGTGTTAGCAGCAGGCCTCTGAGCATGGGCATACTTCGCACGAACTGTATGTCAGACTTGGGCCCGTACCCAGCGCACCAGGTCCTGGGCCGCCATGGCGCCGGCCCGACGTGCGACCTCGCGACCGCCACGGAAGAGGGCCAGGGTGGGGATACTGCGGATGCCGTGCCGGGCCGCCAGAGCCTGTTCTACCTCCGTGTTTACCTTGGCCAGGCGTACGCCGGGTTCGAGCATACCGGCCGCCTGCTCGAACTGGGGCGCCATCATGCGGCAGGGTCCGCACCAGGGGGCCCAGAAATCGACCAGCACCGGGATATCATTGCGTTGGATATGGCGCTCGAAGCTGGCCTGGGTCAGCTCGACGGGATGGGCGGTGAACAACGGCTTGTGGCACTGCCCGCAATGCGGCCCCTGGGCGAGACGACCCGCCGGCAGGCGATTGACGGCCTGGCAATGCGGGCAGACGACGTGCAGCGCATCATTCATGACTTGACTCCTGCATATATACCGACGAGCAGATTGGGGTTTTGTCCGATATCCCAAGTGGGGGACAGGCGATGTCGCGAGCGGTTCAATCGCCGCACCCTCATCGCCCGCGACTTACCATTTTGCCAAGCTCGGCCTCGATCTCCGCATCGTAGGCCGTGCCCTCACGATAGCGCCGATACAGCCAGACCCCCAAGATGGCCGAGAGCAGGAACAACAGCACGGCAGATCCGATGCGTAAGCTCGGGTCCAGATTCACGCCGCTGCCGGCAAGGGCGAAGACTAGCGTCTGGGGCAGGTAGCCTAGGCCCGATCCGGCGATGAAGGGCAGGGCGCGCACGCTGGATACCCCGGCGATCAGATTGGTGCTCAGGTTGTGCCCCACGGGCAGAAGCCGGATGAGCAAGGCCATATTGAAGGGGTGACGGCCGAGGAATTCGTCCAGACGCTGTACCTTGTCCGGAAAGCGGCTCTTGACGAGGGCCCGGCCTAACAGGCGGGCATAGTAGAAGGAAAGCGCGCAGCCCAGCACCGCCGCAAGCAGGGCCAGGGCGGTGCCCAACAGGGCGCCGAAGGCATAGCCACCGAGAAAGGCGATGATCTGACGGGGTAGGCCCAGGGCTAGGGCTAGCGTGCCCACACCGATGAACACAAGCTCCCCTGTCACACCCCGACCCCGCACCTCGCGGTCGATCCAGCCCTGATCCAGATCGAAGCCGATCAAGCGCGGCAGATAGAACAACCCCACCAGCGCGGCGAGAAACAACAGGCCTTTGAGGATCAGGCGGTAACTCACGTCAGTGCGCCCGGCCTTGTCTACAAATCGGACCCACCGGCGCGCAGGCGGGGATAGAGTAAGTCGGAGGTGGTTGCATCGCTGGCGGCTGTAGACTTTGCCCCCCATGCTACCAGTTGCAAGGGCAGTCAGGCTCACCTCACGCTAGACCCGGGCCTGCATAAGTTCAGAAACCTTTGGCACTCCTTAGACGAAGGAGGAGCACCATGCCGCTTCAACTAGAAACTGGTCTACTGGCTCGTCTGCTGCAACTCCCAACCTTCCCACTCTAGCCTCAGCCAAACTTCGCTATCCTCCTTAAACGCTAGAGGTGGTGGGCTTGGCCTTGCCCGGGGAGGGGTCAACGTGTATGCTGTTTGTTTTTCGGAGAAGTGACCGAGTGGTCGAAGGTGCACGACTGGAAATCGTGTGTACGCCAAAAGCGTACCGAGGGTTCGAATCCCTCCTTCTCCGCCAGATGATGGCGATCGAAGACCGGCTGGCGTTGCCGTAGTGGAGTCAGCCGATGTGGGAGAGAGAGGGTGAGAACCCTCGTTGGGGTTCGCAAAGCCGCGTCTGGCGGGCGGTGACCCATCAGTGTGGGTCATGCGCCGTAACCGGAAAGCCTCTCCGCCTGCGCACACAGTTCCGGGATCCGTTCCGGCGCCACGGGTCTGGAGGGCAGGAAGCCCTGGGCGGGGTCGCACTGCTTAGGTTGAATCAGTCGCAACTGGGCCTTGGTCTTAACGCCCTCGGCGGTCACCTGCAGGCGCAAGGCGCGCGCAATGGCGACGATGATGTGGACGGTGCGCGCATCGGCCTCGTCACCCGGCAGATCGTGCACGAAGCCGCGATCGATCTTCAGACGGTCTACCGGCAGGCCTAGCAGTCTGCCCAGCGCGCTCAGACCCGTGGCGAAATCGTCCACCGTCGCCAACACGCCCAGGCTGCGCAGCGATCTTATCGCCAACAGATGCCCATGACCGCGCCAGGGCCAAAGCAGCGCAGTAGCCGTGGCGAGTGCAGTGCTTCGCTTTGTTGAACTGGTTATGCCGTGTACATGGAGCTGTAGGTCGCCCTTCAGGCTGACTTATCGGGCTTGAGCCCAACAGCTCCTGGATTACGAGTCCGGATGCCAGCCCTTGAGCAACAGGGCATTGGTGACCACCGACACCGAGGACAGGGCCATGGCGGCCCCGGCGATGACGGGGC
>DAITOH010000089.1:0-6050 GCA_036834225.1 Thiobacillaceae bacterium
CGTGCGCCTTGCGCTCCGCCCGCTCGCGACGGTCGTGCAGACCTTCCCTAATGGACAATCCGGGATGAACACTGCGTAGGTCGGACTTCAGTCCGACGGTTCGGGTGTGGGGCGAAAGCCCGAACGACGATGCATTCCGTGTGAACGACAGGGGCTCGGGTTTCCGTCTCGTCCGGGTGCGAACCGGCGCTTATTCCAGGCCGAGTTGCTCCACCCAGGCCAGGGCCTTGAGGTGAGCCTCGTTCACCTGCTCGGGGGACAGGAAGAGCGACTCGGCCAGGGTGTCGATGCGGCTGGCGTCCCCGCTCTCGCAGGCCTCCGCCAGGGCCAGGATGGGACCATAGATGCCGCTGCGGGAAAGCAGGGCATCGGCCACGCTTTCCGGAATGGTGATCCGTTCGAGCACCTGTTCCATCGGGGTTTCCAGCAGGGCGTCGAGCATGGAGAAGACGCCGGTGATGAACAGATTGTCCTGCTCGCTTTTCGCCAGGTGGCAGGCACCCAGGAGCTCGCACAGACGTCCGCGGGTCACGGCAGTGCGTGAGAGGACGGGGGCCATGGGCGAAGGGCTTGCGGTGGCCAGGAGCAGGGTGAGCCACTTGTTGAGCGGCCCGTATCCCAGGATGCTGACGGCATGGCGGATGGACTGGATCTCGCAGGTCAGGCCGATGGCGGCGGAGTTGATGTAGCGCAGCAGCTTGAAGGTCAGCGCCACATCGCGCTTGAATCCCTCCTCGACCTGCTTGATGTCGGCCTCCTGGCGCACCTTCTCTATGAGTTGGATCACCGTGGCCTGGGTGGGGTTGACCACCTTGGCGGAGACGTTTTCCGGTCGGGCGAAGTAGTAACCCTGGAAGTACTCGCAGCCCAGCTTCTTGTACTGTTCGAACTGTTCGCGTTTCTCCACCTTCTCGGCCAGCAGCTTGATGCCGTGCTGGCGGGCGGCCTTGACCGTGGTGATGATGCTGTCGGCCGGGTGGGTGAGCACGTCGAGTTTGACGTAATTGGCCAAGGGCAACAGGTCGGCGCGTTCCGGCGTATGGACATAGTCGTCCAGGGCAATGCGGAAACCGGCCTGCTTGAGGGATTTGAGCCGATCGATGACCTCCGGTGTGACCTCGACCGTCTCCAGCACCTCCAGCACCACCTTGTCCGGCGGCAACAGGGCGGAGAAGTCGCTCATCAGCTGTTGGGTGTCCATGTTGATGAAGGCCAGCTTGCCCTTGAGCAGCCAGTCCGTGCCCATGTTGCACAGGGTGTTGGAGATCACGGCGATGCCCGCCGCCGCCGCGTCCTCGACTTGGGCGGCCGCTGCATGCGGGGCGTCGCGGAACAATAGCTCGTAAGCGACCAGTTGGTGACGGCCATCGACGATGGGCTGCCGGGCGAGGTAGGTGTTCAGGGCCATGGCTGGGTGTCGACTCGGGTCAGGCCGCGCGGGCGAACAGGCTGCTGGGGGTGTCGGCCTGGGCGTTGCTCAACAGCTCTTCCATGTCCAGGACCAGCACGATGGAACCATCGCCGGACAGTGTGGCACCGGCGATTCCCTTGGGCTTGATGTCTGCCAGGGGCTTGATCACCACGTCGTCTCGACCGACGAAGCCGTCCACGGCCAGGATGAAGGTGGATTCGGCGGCTTGCATGAGGACACCGTAGGCGGGTGGCTGGCGCGCTTCCCAGCCGATCATCCTGGCCAGGCTCCTGACCGGCAGCACCTCGTCGCGCACCACCATGGTGGCGCGGCCGGATACCCGCTGCAGATCGTCGGGCTTGATGGGGATAATCTCCCGCACCAGCGACAGGGGGACGGCGAAGGATTGGTCGTTCAGCCGCACCACCAGCACCGGCAGGATCGCCAGCGTCAGCGGCAGCGAGATGGTGAAGGTGGTGCCCTGCCCGGGGACCGAGAGCACATCGATCCTGCCGTTCAACTTGGTGATGTTGGTCTTGACCACGTCCATGCCTACGCCACGGCCGGAAACTCTGGAGATCTCGTCCTTGGTGGAAAAGCCGGGCAGGAAGATCAGATGCAGGGCCTGACGGTCGTCCAGGGTATTGGCGGTCTCGGCGTCGATGATGCCCTTTTCCACCGCCTTCTGACGGATGATGTCGGGCCGCATGCCTTTGCCGTCGTCGGCGATCTCGATGAAGATGTGGTCACCCACCTGGCTCGCGGACAGCGTGACCAGGGCCTTGGGCGACTTGTTGGCCGCGAGCCGGTCCTCGGGCGACTCGATGCCGTGGTCGACGGCATTGCGCACCAGGTGGACGAGGGGATCGTTCAGGTCCTCGATCATGGTCTTGTCGAGCTCCGTTTCCTCGCCCGAGAGCACCAGTTCGACGTCCTTGCCCAGTTGGCGGGCCAGGTCGCGGGCCAGGCGCGGGTATTTCTGGAACAGGCGGCCGATGGGTTGCATGCGTGTCTTCATCACCGCGTTCTGCAGGTCGGAGACCAGCAGATCGAGCTGGTTGACGGCCAGGTCGAGCGCCTTGAGGGTCCCCGCGTCGGTCCGTCCGTGCAGGATCTGGCTCTTGAGGTTGGAGATCCGGTTCTTGGTCAGACCGATCTCGCCGGACAGATTCAGCACCTGGTCCAGCCGCGCGGTGTCGACGCGGATCGTGGTCTCCTTCTGCTGGCTCTGCTGCGGGCCTGGGTTGCCGCCGCCGCGGATGGGCGTGGGCAGGTCCTGACCAGTCGCCACCTGGGCCTTGGGGGCCGGGCCGTCCTGGGCCATAGGGGCCGGCGCGACCGCGGCCATGCCCGAAGTGCCGGACTCGGCGGCCACCGGGGCGGGGATCGTTGCACCGGTCAGCGCGGCATGCAGGGCATCCCAGTTGATGTCGGCGATGCCGGGCGTAGGGTCGGTAGCCGCGAGTGCGGGGGCGCTTTGCGCCGCGATCATGGCCTGACCCGGCGCAGGACTCGGTTGCGCCCTGGTCGATGTGGGCAGCCTGCCGGCCAGGGCGGCATCCAGATTGGCCAGCAGACCGGGATCGGCGCCATGGGGTTGCACGCCCTGGGCAAGGGGGTCGAACATGTCGCGCAGCGTCGCCGTGGCAGCCATGATGATGTCCATCAGCTCCGGCGTCAGCGTGATCTCGCCGTTGCGCAGCTTGTCGAACAGGTTTTCCGTGCGGTGGCAGAGGGTGATCATGTTATCGACGTTGAGGAAGCCTGCGCCGCCCTTGATGGTGTGGAAGCCGCGGTAGATGTCGTTCAGCAACGCCTTGTCGTCGGGCCGCTTTTCCAGTTCCACCAGCTTGTTGTCCACCTGGTCGAGCAGTTCCCCGGCCTCCATGAGGAAATCCTTCAGCAATTCTTCCATACCGGCGAAGTCACTCATGTTGCTCTCCTTCGGTGAGGTGGGAGGGGTGGGGGAGGTGCCGGCTGTTATCGCCCCATCCAGCCGCACGAATCACGCCTGATGCCTCACGGTCAAAATCCCAAGCTCTCCAGCAATTCATCGACCTGCTCCTGGTTGGTGACGACGTCTTCGCGCCCCGTGGCGCTGATCACCGGCCCCTCGAGCAGGTCCGGCCGCACGGCCTGGCGCTTCACCTCCGGCGTGGTCTCGAGGAGCAGGGCCAACAGCTGCTGTTCCAGATTCTGGGCAGCCTCGAGGACCTTCTTGATGACCTGGCCGGTGAGGTCCTGAAAGTCTTGGGCCATGATGATTTCCATCAATTGGGCATTGGTCGCCTGGGTCTTGTCGGGCACCAGTCTGAGATAGTTGTGGGTGTCCTGCACCAGCGACTTGAACTCGTTCACGCCCAGCTGCTTGTTGAACAGCCGATCCCACTGGGCCGCCAGTTCCCTGGCCGTCTCGCCGAGATTCTGCTGAATGGGCTGCGCGATTTCAGCGGCGTTGAGGGTGCGTTCGGCGGCCTGGGCGGTCATGGCGGCGATGTAGTTCAGCCGCTCCCGGTTGTCCGGGATCTCCTTCGCGATTTTCTGCAATGCGTTGTCCAGGCCCAGTTCCCTGAGCAGGTTGTGCAGGCTGCGGGTCATCTGGCCGAGCTTGGTATAGACATGCTCCGGGCAGATGCCGGCCTCGCCTTCCCTGGGGGCGGCCTCGTGACTGACCGCCTTGGAAATGCTGTCGAACAGGGCCTCGAGTTCGGGCGTGTCACCGCTCGTCTTCTTCTCCTGCGCGGCCGGTGCCTGCTGGGGATAGGCGATGCTGTCGAATAACGCTTCGAGTTCCGGTGAATCACCGCTCATGAGTCTCTCCAGTTCAGATATCGGGGATGAGGGATGGTGAACAGGGAGGGTTGGCGTGGTATCGATCGGGGTGTTGAGCGCATGCCTGATCCTGTCTTGTGCTGTCACATCCCGTATTTCTCGAAGATCTTGTTCAGCTTCCCTTCGAGGACGGCCGCAGTGAAGGGTTTGACGATATAGCCCGATGCCCCGCTCTGGGCCGCCTCGATGATGTTCTCCTTCTTCGCCTCGGCGGTGATCATGAGCACCGGCAGGCCCTTCAGTTCGCCGTCGGCGCGGATGTTTTTGAGCAGGTCGATGCCGGTCATGTTGGGCATGTTCCAGTCGGTGATGACGAACTGGAAATGACCGTTCTTGAGCTTATGCAACGCCACCACCCCATCCTCGGCTTCGTCCACGTTGGTGAAGCCCAGCTCCTTGAGCAGGTTGCGAACGATGCGTCGCATGGTGGAGAAGTCGTCCACCACAAGGAACTTCAGGTTTTTGTCGGGCATTCTTCCCTCGTCCTATCGGTCAGTATGGCGTGTATTGTAAAAGCAGATACTCAACGCTTCAGGAAGGTGATCAGGGTATCCGCCAGTACGGCCGGATCGAATTTCGCCACGTAGGCATCCACGCCCACGCGCTGGCCCATGGTCCGGTTGGCCTCGGACGAAAGCGAGGAGTGCATGATCACCGGGATGCCGGCGAAGCGCTTATCGGTCTTGATGTTCTTGGTCAGGACATAGCCGTCCATCTCCGGCATTTCGGCATCCACCAGGATGAGCTGGATCTGCTCGCGCAGGGGGAGGCTGTCGACGTCGGAGCGTTTGGCCAGGGCAGTCAGCTTGTCCCAGGCATCCTTGCCGTTGTTGGCGTAGATGTATTTCACCCCCAGCTTGTCCAGGACCATGATGATCTCCTTGCGTGCCACGGCCGAGTCGTCGGCGAAGAACACGGTCAGTTCCCGGGTCTGATCCATCTGGGGCATGGGCGGCATGGGTTTTTCGCCGAGGACTTCCGAGAGCACACGTTCGACGTCCAGGATGGAAACCAGGCGGCCGTCATCCAGCTCGGTGATGGCGGTGATCAGACCCTCCTGACCGGCCAGCATGTTTTCCGGCGGCTTTACCTTGTTCCAGTCGACGCGGATGATGCGGTCCACGTCCTGCACCAGGAAACCCTGCGTATGCTGGGAGAACTCGGTCACGATCATGGTCTGGCCCAGATCCTCGGGGATCTTCTCCAGCTTGATGAACTTCGCGAGCGAGATCACCGGGATGATGCTGCCGCGCAGGCTGATCACCCCTTCGACGCCGTAGGGCATGTTGGGCGTCAAGGTGATGGGTGGGGTCGGCGAGACCTCACGCACCTTGAATACATTGATGCCGAAGGTCTCGTTCGTGCCCAGGGTGAACAGCAGCAACTCCATCTTGTTGGAGCCCGCCAGCTTGGTGCGGGCATCGATGTTCTCGATGAGTTGGGGCGAATCCAGGGGGGTCATGGCGGCTCCTATACCTTGAACCTAAAAACCGCAGTTGAACACGACCGAAGGGAGGTCCAAACGGGTGTCTGGCGCGACCAGCCCGCAGGGCGCAGGACAGCGCGTAGCGCTGGTCGGCAGCCGTAGCGAGGGATGGGCCGAAGGACCACACAAAGCCAGGCGCCCGTTTGGGCCGCCTGGCGGGCGTGTAGCGATCTCACCGAATCGGTGAAGTCGAGAGAAGGCTGAAAACTTAATGTATCCAACATGCTGCGAAGCCTTCTAAGCGGTTAACTGCGGTTTTTAGGGAGGGTCTGCACAACCTGCTGCGCGAACGGATCGCTGCGTTGCGCGGTGCTCGCTCCC
>DAITOH010000090.1:0-5718 GCA_036834225.1 Thiobacillaceae bacterium
CCTAGCCCTTGCGTGCTAATATCCCGCCGTTTTCCCAGGGATTTCGGTCATGAAGATCCTGCTCACTGGCGTTGCCGGTTTCATCGGCATGCACGTCGCCAAGCTGCTCCTTGCCCGCGGCGACGAGGTCGTCGGCGTGGATAACCTCAACGACTACTACGACCCGCGCCTTAAGCTCGCACGCTTAGAGCAGATCAAGTCCCTGCCCGGCTTTCGCTTCGTGCAGGCGGACATCTCCGATCGCGTCGCCATGGAGGACCTGTTCGCCCGCGAGCGCTTCCAGCGCGTCATCAACCTGGCCGCCCAGCCCGGCGTGCGCTATTCGCTCAAGAACCCGCACGCCTACATCCAGACCAACCTTGTCGGTTTCGGCAACCTACTGGAGGGCTGCCGCCAAAGCGGCGTCGAACATCTGGTCTACGCCAGCTCCTCCAGCGTCTACGGCGCCAACACGCGCATGCCCTTCTCGGTGCACGACAACGTCGACCACCCAGTGAGCCTTTATGCCGCCAGCAAGAAGGCCAATGAACTGATGGCCCACACCTACAGCCACCTCTATGGACTGCCGACGACGGGGCTGCGCTATTTCACTGTTTACGGCCCCTGGGGCCGGCCGGACATGTCACCCTGGCTGTTTACCTCGGCGATCCTGGAGGGCCGCCCGATCGACGTGTTCAACTACGGCAGGATGCAGCGCGACTTCACCTATATCGACGACATCGCCGAGGGCACGGTGCGCGTGCTCGACCGCATCCCCAAGCCCAACCCGGACTTCAGCACCGACGCCCCCGACCCTGGCAGCAGCTACGCCCCCTACCGGGTCTACAACATCGGCAACCATCAGCCGGTCGAGCTGATGAGCTTCATTCGCACCCTAGAGGATGCCCTGGGCCGAAAGGCGCAGAAGAACTACCTGCCGATGCAGCCCGGCGATGTCGTGGCCACCTATGCCGACATCGAGGACCTCAAGCGCGACGTCGGCTTTAAGCCGAAGACGCCGCTAGCCGAGGGCATCGCCCGCTGGGTGGCGTGGTACCGCGCCTACGTCGGCTAATCCCAAGCGGGCTGCTCAGCCGCGGCTGGCCCAATCCCGCTCGATCGCCCTCGCCGCTGCCAGCCCCTGGGCGATGGCGGTGGGGACACTGGGCTGCACGCTTTCGGTGACGTCGCCGGCGGCGTAGATGCCCGGCACGCTGGTGCGCTGCCAGGCATCGACATGGATGTGGCCGCCCACCGTGACGGCGGGTCGGATCTCGTCGGCGAAGGCGCTCAAGACCTCGGTGTTGGGCTGGTAGCCGTACATGACCAGCAGCCAGTCGTAGCGCACCCGGGTGCGACCCCACTTAGCCAGGATGGCGTCGCCGTCCAGCGCGAGGGCGCTGGGGATGCAATGGTCGTATAGTTCGATTTCCGCCCGCGCCGCGCAGGCCTCCATGAAGGGCTTGCGGGCGGAGAAGCGGGCGCGGGTGCACACCCGCACCTGGTTGCCCCGCTCGGCCAGGAACAGGGCGTGGTCGAGGGCATTGTCGCCGCCGCCCAGGATGAGGACGCGGGCCGTGCGCACCTCGTCGCGGATCGTCCCGGACAGCGGGCCGATGATCACCCGGCGCGACTGCCTGGCCATGCCCTCTAAGGCCGTGCTCGCGCGCGGCCGCGCGCCGGTGGCGATCACGATGGCTTGTGCGGTCAGGTCACGTTCCCCCTCAGGCGTGCGCAGGTCCAGGGCGAAATCGCCGCCTGTGCGCGCTACCGCGAGAATCTCTGCGCGCCGGTGCAAGGTGAGCTTTAGTTCCAGAAAGTGGGCCACCAGGCGCTGCGTCATCGCCTCCCCCGATTCCTCCGGGAAGCCCAGCATCCACAGATTGGGATGGAAGTTGCTGCGCTGGCTGCCGCCGACATGGTCGGAGGCCTCGATGACCACGGGCTTAAGTCCGAAGGACAGGCAGGCGTTGGCGCAGGACATGCCGGCCGGTCCGGCGCCGAGGATGGCAACGTGCATAGGAAGACTCGGTTATGATGCCGCACCTTAACACGGCCTGCATGCCCCATCCAGACGACCTCAGCCCCGAAGCCCTGGCCCACAGCCGCAGGATGATGGCGCTCATCCGCAACGAGATCGCCTCTTCCGGCGGCTGGATCACGTTTGCCCGTTACATGGAGCTTGCCCTCTATACCCCCGGCTTGGGTTATTACAGTTCCGGGTCGTGCAAGTTCGGTGCTGGCGGCGACTTCGTCACCGCCCCGGAGTTGACGCCGCTCTTCGGCCGGGCGCTCGCACGCCAGGCGGCCCAGGTGCTACGGGCTACCGGGGGAGACATCCTGGAGCTCGGACCTGGCAGCGGCCGGCTCGCGCTCGACCTGCTCACCGCCCTTGAGGCGCTGGACTGCTTGCCTGAGCACTACTTCATGCTGGAAGTAAGCGCTGACTTACGCACACGCCAGGCGGAACTTTTCAGGCAGCAGGCCCCGCAACTGCTCCCCCGCCTAAGCTGGCTTGACACCCTGCCGGCAGCGCATACCGGTCTCGTCCTCGGCAACGAGGTCCTGGATGCCCTGCCCGTGCATCGCATCCATTGGCGCACGGACGGCCCGGTCGAGCAGGGTGTGGCCGTCGACGACGCGGGCGGTTTCGTCTGGCGGGATCATCCGCTGCCGCCCGGTCCCCTGCTCGATGCCGCCCGCTCGCTCGATGTGCCGACGGGCTATGTGAGCGAGATCGGCCCCGCCGTGCCGGCGCTCGTTGCCAGCCTGGCCGAGCGCCTCACGTGCGGCGTGCTGCTGTTTCTCGATTACGGCTTTCCCCGGCACGAGTATTACCATCCGCAGCGCCAGGGCGGCACCCTCATGTGCCATCACCGCCACCGCGCCCACGACGATCCCTTCTGCCTGCCGGGGCTAACCGATCTCACTGCCCATGTCGATTTCACCGCCGTGGCCGAGGCGGGGCATGCCGCCGGCCTAAGCCTGCTGGGTTACACCGACTTGGCGCGTTTCCTGGTCAACTGCGGTCTGCTTGAGCTGCTGCAGGCGCAGGAGCCCGGCACGCCGGAGTATTACCGCGCTGCCGCCGCTGTGCACAAACTGCTGCAGCCTTCGGAGATGGGGGAGCTCGTCAAGGCGATTGCCCTGGGGCGGGGGGTGGCGGCGCCTCTGCTGGGGTTTGAAGTGGGGGACCGAAGCGGGCGGCTTTAACCCGTCTTGGGTTCGAACCGAAACTTGCCATCCTCCTCTTTGAAGACACCGACCAGGGCGCCCAGGTCAAGCGGCGGCTCCCCGAAGGACTGCACCCGGCAGCTTTGCGTGCTGATGGCGTAGTGGCGATCCTCGATCTTGAGGATGTAGATGGGCTCGGCATATTCGGGCGGTGCCTGGTAGAGCTCGAGGCGGGCGCTGCGGGGTACGTCCTCGATGTCGATGCCGCCGTGGCACTCCGGCATGCGGCTGGCGACGATGGTGAGCTCCACCGTGTCCTGCCAGAACCAGTCCTGCACGCGGCGCAGCATGATGGTGTGTTCCTTGCTGCCGTCGATGAGGTAGGAGGCGGTGTCGTTGACGCAGCCGGCGAGCAGCAGGGGCAGCAGGCCCGCCCATAGTGTTCGTTTACTCGATGCCCTGGCTGTGCAGGTATTCGTCATAGCCACCCTCGTAGACCACATGACTGCCGTCCAGTTTGAGTTCGATGATCTTGTTGGCGAGCGATGATACGAACTCGCGGTCGTGCAAGACAAATATCAGGGTGCCATCATACTTCTAGAGCGCGGTGTTGAGCGACTCGATGGACTCCATGTCCATGTGGTTGGTCGGCTCGTCCAGGTGCAGGATGTCCGGGTCGGCGAACAGGGCCAGGGCGAGCAGTACGCGCAACTTCCAGCCCGGCGCCACCTCGCGCATCGGGCCGTCGTGTCCTTGGGGATGTCTAGCCTTAAGCAGCAGCTCGCCGGCACGCGCCTTAGCGTCATATCCGCCCATCTCGCCGAACTTGGCCTCGATCTCGGCGGCGTGCATGTAGTCGGCCTCGGTGGCCTCCGGGTTGGCATAGATGGCGTCCTTCTCCTGCATGCAGGCCCACATGGCCTCGTGGCCCATCAGCACCACGTCTAGCACGCGCATGTCCTCGAATGCGAATTGGTCCTGCCGCACGCCCGGGTCGAGGGCGACATTGCCGGCCGTCGGCTTCAGGGTGCCGGCCAGGATCTTCATGAAGGTGGACTTGCCGCAGCCGTTGGCGCCGATCAGACCGTAGCGGTTGCCGTCGCCGAACTTGACGTTGACGCTCTCGAACAGGGGTTTGGCCCCGAACTGCATGGTGACACCGTTGGCGACGAGCATGATGCGGCGGGCGTAAGATAGAGGCCTACCACCATACCCTGAGCCGGCCACCGCCCCGGCCGTCAGATTCCCTCTGAGCCATGAAACAACTGCTCGCCCAACTCGGCTTCATCGTGCACGAGGACCTGATCCCCTATCTGGAGTCCGGCCTCAAGATCCTGCTGGTACTCATCGCCGCCTGGGTGCTCATGCGCCTCATCCGGCGCATGATCGCCGCCTTCAAGCGCTTCGCCCTCAAGCGCGCCGATGACCCCGAGGCGGTGCGCCGGGTGGAGACCCTCTCGCGCGTGATCCGCTACGTCGCCACGGTGATCCTGATCATCGCGGTGGTGATGGAGATCCTCTACCTGCTGGGCATCTCCATCGCGCCCCTGCTCGGCGCCGCCGGGGTGGTGGGCGTGGCGGTGGGCTTCGGCGCCCAAAGCCTGGTCAAAGACTATTTCACCGGTTTCTTCCTGCTGCTAGAGAACCAGATCCGCGTCGGCGACTTCGTCGCCATCGCCGGCGAGCGCGGCCTGGTGGAAGAGCTGACGCTACGCCACGTGCGCCTGCGCAGCTTCGACGGCAACGTCCACTTCATCCCCACCGGCATGATCGACAAGGTCACCAACATGAGCCTGGAGTTCTCCTATGCCGTCATCGACATCGGTGTGGCCTACCGCGAGGACTTGGACGAGGTGTTCGCCGTGATCCGTGCAACCGGCGCTGGGCTGCGCGAGGACCCGGCCTTCGGCCCCCTGATCCTCGATGACCTGGAACTGCTGGGGGTGGAGAACTGGGCCGACTCCTCCGTGGTCATCCGCTCGCGCATCAAGGTGCAGCCACTGGAACAGTGGCGGGTGCGGCGGGAGTGTCTGCGCCGCTTGAAGCAGGCCTTCGATGCTCGCGGCATCGAGATCCCCTACCCGCACCTCACCCTCTACCCCGGTCGGGCCAAGGATGGCAGCGCCCCACCGCTCAAGCTGGTCGTGGAGGAGAGGGCCGGCGGCTGATTGAGCTCGCCTGCCAATGGCCGCGGCTTAGAACAGCCGCCGCAGCCGCTCGTAGCCGCGGGCGATCTCCTCGCCCAGCAGCCTAGCGGCAGCGGCCACGTCCTCGGCGGCATCGACGGCCACTTCGGCCGCCTGGCCGGCCTTGGCGCGCAGCAGTTTAAGCTTGCCCTCCAGCTCGCCCCACTCCTCCTCTGCCTCCAGCCTGGCCAGATGGGCACGTACGACCAGCTCGTCGCGCTGGGTGGCCAGGGTGTCGAGCAGCTTCTGCAATTCTTCGCGCGGTGCCATGCACCACCTCCTGACAACGGATGGGAAACGTCTACATTGAATATAGAGACCGAGAACAAGACATGCAGACCCCCTCTTAACGATGTCCCGCATGCGGCAGTAGTATGAT
>DAITOH010000091.1:0-5714 GCA_036834225.1 Thiobacillaceae bacterium
CTAAGCGCCTGGGATTCTGATTAGCGTTCGTCACCGTGAAAGTCGCGCTCGCGACTTCCGCGGTAATGGGTAGGTGGGGCGGCCCGGCTGGCGGGTGGTCACGACCGTCTGAGCTCTCAAGAAACACGCTGGGCAGCCCCAAGTGTTTCTTGCACCCCCTCGGGGGCGGGCTAGGCAGAGCTAGGTCCTAGACGCTCAATGGTAGGAAAGGGCGTTGGACAGCAGCCGCGCAGTGATGTCGACGATGGGGATGACGCGTTCGTAGGCCATGCGCGTCGGTCCGATCACGCCCAGGGTGCCGACTACCTCGCCGTCCACCTTGTAGGGGGCGGCGATGACGCTGCATTCGTCCAGCGGGGCGACACCCGATTCCGTACCGATGAACAGTTGTACCCCGGAGGCATGGTGTCCCACCTCCAACAGTTGCAGCAGCTCGGTGCGCTGCTCGAACAGGGTGAACAGCGCACGCAGACGGCCCATGTCCGACACCAGATCGGGGGTGCCGAGCAGGTTCGCTTCGCCGGCGACGACGCATCCCGCCCCAGGGTCGCTGAAGGCCTCGGCGCCGGTCTGCATCACGGCCTCCATGAGCCTTATGATGTCTGCCTTGAGGCCCCGCAATTTCTGTTGCAGGCAAGGACGGACCTGTTCGAAGCTTAAGCCGCTGAAGTGGTGGTTGAAGAAGTTGGCCGTTCGGATGAGCTGACTTGCCGTGTAGGGCTGCTTGGTCAGGATCACCCGGTTCCGGACTTCGCCGTCCATGGTCACCATGATCAGCAGGATGCGCTTGTCGGACAGGTTGAGAAACTCGATCTGGCGCAGTTGCTGGTTGCGCCGCTTGGGCGTGAGCACGATGCCGGCGTAGTGCGTGAGTTCTGCCAGCAGCTGCGAAGCCGTGTTGACCAGCCGCTGGGGGTCGGCGGGGGTTAGGCTGCGCCGGATCTGACTCAGTTGCGGACCCTCTAGGGGTTTGACAGTCAGCAGAGAGTCCACGAACAGGCGGTAGCCCCTCGGGGTGGGTATGCGGCCGGCCGAGGTGTGGGGGCTCGCGATATAGCCCCCTTCCTCCAGATCCGCCATGATGTTGCGGATGGAGGCCGGCGAGAGATTGAGCCCCGCCTGTCGTGACAGGGTACGGGAGCTGACCGGATGGCCGTCCTCGATGTAGCGCTCGACCAGGGTCTTCAGCAGGATGCGTGCGCGCTCGTTGAGCATGGCATCAGGATAGGGCGGTCCGCAGTGGTGTCACCGTATAATTTCATGCCATGGACATGAATTTTAAGACGATCGGCATCGTCGGCAAGTATTACGGCGCCAGTACAGGCAGCGCCGTGCATCGCCTGGCCGACTATCTGGCGGCCAGGGGACACGAGGTGCTCATCGCCACCCACACCGCCGAGATCTGCCAGATTCGGGATCTGCAGACCGCCACCCTGAACGAGATCGGCAAATCCGCCGACCTGGTCATCGTCATGGGCGGCGACGGCACCCTGCTGAACGTGGCACGCACCCTGGTCGACTATCAGGTACCGATGATCGGGGTGAACCAGGGGCGTTTGGGCTTTCTGGCCGATGTCTCGGTGGACACCATGTTCTCCACCCTGGAAGAGATGCTGGCTGGGGAATACATCGCCGAGGATCGCATCCTGCTTGCCGCCAGCGTGAAGCGTCACGACGACGTGCTCTACGCCGCCTATGCCTTCAACGACGTGGTGGTGAGCAAGAGCACCTTGGGACGGCTGATCGAGTTCGAGGTCTACATCGACAACCAGTTCGTCTACAGCCAGCGCGCTGATGGTCTGGTGGTCGCCTCGCCGACGGGTTCCACCGCCTACGCCCTGTCCGCCGGCGGGCCCATCCTGCATCCCACCCTGGAGGCCTTCGTCCTCACCCCGATCTGTCCCCACACCCTGTCCGCCCGGCCCATCGCGGTCAACAGCCGCTCAGAGATCGAGGTCAACCTCATCCATGCCGACGATGCCCGCGTGCATTTCGATGGCCAGCAACATGCTGACATGCAGGTCGGCGACCGCGTGGTGATCCACCGGGCGAAGAACACCGTACGTCTGTTGCACCCTGAGAACCACAACTATTACGACACCTTGCGCCAGAAACTGCACTGGGGGGAAAAGCTGTCGTGATCCCGGATCGTCTATCCGGTCCTGGGAGCCTGAAAGCCGATGACCAGGCGAGGTTTGACAGAGTAACATGCTCCTCAGCCTGACCTTGGTCGACTACATCCTGGTCGAGCGTCTGGAGTTGAATCTGCAACCCGGCTTCACGGTATTTACGGGCGAGACCGGGGCGGGCAAGTCCATCCTCCTCGATGCCCTGGGCCTGGTACTCGGGGAACGGGCCGACAGCACGGTGATCCGCGCCGGGGCGACGCGGGCTGAGGTGTGCGCCGAATTCTCCTTAGCCGGCATGCCGGATTTGCAAACCTGGCTGGACGAATCCGGGCTTAATGCGGGCGGCGAAGAGCTGCTGCTGCGCCGGACGGTGGAGGCGGGTGGGCGTTCCCGCGCCTTCATCAATGGCAGTCCGGCAACACTGACGCAATTGCGCGCGCTGGGCGGCCGACTGGTGGACATCCACGGCCAGCATGCCCACTACTCCCTCATGCAGACCGGCGTGCAACGCAACCTGCTGGATGCCTACGGCGGCTGTGCGCCACTGGCCGCAGACACCGCCAACGCCTACCGTGTCTGGCAACAGGCGGTCCGCCGGCGTCAGGAGGCAGAACAGCGCGCCCAGGCCGACGCCGGCGAACGGGAGCGACTGGCCTGGCTCGTGGACGAACTGGCCGCCCTGGGCTTCGAGCCCGAGCAGTGGCAGGCCCTGCAGGAGACGCACCGACGGCTGTCACACGCCGCCGAACTGCTCGGCGGTGCGCAACGGGTGATCGAACTGCTCGACGGTGAATCGGACGGAATCGTCTCCCGTCTCAGGATGGCCAAGGGCAGGCTGGATGAGCTTACCGCCTATGATCCCCGCCTTGCGGACTTTAGCCGGATGCTGGAGGACGGCCTCATCCAGGTCCAGGAGGCGGCGCGGGAACTCGGTCGCTACGCCGAGCGGGTCGAGCTGGATCCGGAGGCCCTGGCCGCAGCCGAGGCCCGCATCGGCCAAGTCATGGCCGCGGCACGCAAATTGCGTTGCCGACCTGAGGATCTGCCACGCGTGCTTAAGGATGCCCGCGACCGGCTGGCCGATCTTGCCGAAGCTGCCGATGCTGAGACTTTGGCACGGGCGGAGGCCGATGCGCGGACGGCCTACGATATAGCCGCACGGGCACTGACCGCTTGCCGTCAAAAGGCCGCTGCGGCCCTGGGCGCGGCGGCGACCGAGGCCATGCAAGCGCTGGCGATGAAGGGGGGGCGGTTTAGTGTGGAACTCATCCCTTGTGCGCCGGAGGCAGGCGGCAGGGAGACGGTGGAGTTCCGGGTTGCGCCGCATCCGGGTCAGGACCTGCGACCACTGGCCCGCACCGCTTCGGGCGGGGAGCTGTCCAGGCTTGGGCTTGCCTTGCAGACCGTGCTATCCGGCCGCTCCGGGGCGCGCACCCTGATCTTCGATGAGGTCGATGCCGGCATCGGCGGCGGCGTAGCCGAGGTGGTGGGGCGGCTGCTGGCGGCCGTCGCTCGCGACAGACAGGTGCTCTGTGTCACCCACCTGCCCCAGGTGGCAGCCCGCGCCACCCATCACTGGCGCGTGAGCAAGGAGGACGTCGACGGGCGCACCCTCAGCCGGGTCCGTCGCCTCGATGAGGCTGAGCGGGTGGAAGAGATCGCCCGCATGCTGGGAGGCGTGGAGCTGACCGACATCACGCGTCGACACGCGCGCGAAATGCTTAAGGCGGGCTCAGGCTCCTGGCAGGACGAATGCGCAAGCCAGAGGTGATGGTTCGAACCTGTCCAAGGGGGGCGCTGACCGCGTTCGGAGTAGCCGCTAAGCTTACGGCGTGCTGTGGGTCTCTGTCCCCTGGGATCGGTAGGGGCAGTCGACCTTGACGCAATCGACGTAGAGATAGAGGCAGTGCCCGCGCAGGCGAAAGCCCCGCTCCTCGACGATCTGGCGCTGCCACTTCTCGATCTCCGCGTTGTAGAACTCCTCCACGCGGCCGCATTGCATGCACAGCAGATGGTCGTGGTGGCCGCCCTTGTTGAGCTCGTAGACCGCCTTTTCATTGTCGAAATGATGCCGGATCAGCAGCCCGGCCTGTTCGAACTGGGTCAGTACCCGGTAGACCGTGGCCAGGCCGACGTCCTCGTGCTCCTGCAGCAGCAGGCGATAGACCTCGTCCGCCGTAAGGTGGCGCTTCTCCGACTGTTCGAACAGGCCCAGGATGCGCAGACGCGGCCCGGTTGCCCTCAAACCCATGCTTTTCAATTGATCGCCGTCGGCCATGGTGTGACTATGCTCGTGAACGCACGCTATCATAGCGCGAACGGCGCCCTGACCACGGGTCGAGCGCAAGCCCCGTCATTTATGGCGGGGTCAGCGAGACGAAACCTAGACCAGGGGCCGCAGGCAACGCTCAAATTTGTGGCGAGGAAGCCCCGCCCTTGCTGAGCGGGGGGACTCAACGCCGGCATGGACAAGTGATGAACAAAATCTCGATCGCCTTCACGCTGCTCCTCGGCGGCTGCAGCATAACCAATCCCATCCAGAGCCTAAGGCCGTATCAGATCGACATCCAGCAGGGCAACGAGGTCACCCAGGCCATGCTGGATCAGCTTAAGCCGGGCATGACAGCCTCGCAGGTGCGTTTCATCATGGGCACCCCGCTCATCGTCGACCCCTTTCACGCCGATCGCTGGGATTACGTGCTGCGGCTGGAAAAGTCAGGCCGGGTGATCGACAAGCGCCGCATCACCGTCGTCTTTCAGAACGGCGAGTTGAAGGGCATCGAGACTGGCGGTTCGGTCAGTGCTGCGCCACAGGACAAGGGGACACCATGAGCCAGAGAGTCGTCATCGCCGGATGCACCGGGCGCATGGGGCGCGCCTTGCTGGAGGCCATTGCGGGTGCCACCGACCTGCGCCTAGTAGCGGCCCTAGATCGGGCCGGGAGCCCTGCCCTCGGGCGCGATGCGGGCGAACTGGCGGGCAGGCCGCTTGGGGTCGCGGTCACGGATGATGTGGCAGCGGCCCTGCAGGACGCCGACGTGATGATCGATTTCACCCGCCCCGAGGCGAGCCTGAACCACCTCGCCGCCTGCCGCCGGGCCGGTGTCGCGATGGTCATCGGCACCACCGGCTTCGATGCCTTGGGGCGACAGGCCATTGCGCAAGCGGCCGCGGACATCCCCATCGTGTTCGCACCCAACATGAGCGTGGGGGTCAATCTGGTGTTCAAGCTGCTGGATACGGCCGCACGGGTGCTCGCCGAGGGTTATGACGTCGAGATCATCGAGGCACACCACCGGCACAAGGTCGATGCCCCCTCGGGTACCGCGCTGCGCATGGGGGAGGTGATCGCCCAGGCCCTGCAACGGGATCTTAAGACCTGCGCCGTCTATGGGCGTGAGGGTGTGAGCGGGGAGCGGCACGCCCAGACCATCGGTTTTGCCACCGTGCGCGGCGGGGACATCGTGGGTGACCACACCGTCTTGTTCGCCGGCATCGGCGAGCGGGTGGAGATCACCCACAAGGCCAGCAGCCGCATGACCTTCGCGCTGGGTGCGTTGCGTGCGGCGCGGTTTCTCGCCGGCA
>DAITOH010000092.1:0-5642 GCA_036834225.1 Thiobacillaceae bacterium
GCCATCGATCTTGAGGAAGTCCACCGGCAGCGTCTTCAGATAGGCGAATGAACTCAGCCCAAAGCCGAAGTCGTCCAGCGCGAAGCGGCAGCCTTAGGCGCAGATCGCGTTGATGAAGTCCACCGCCCGGCTGAGGTTGGCGATGGCGGCGGTCTTAGTGATCTCGAAGATGAGCCGGTCGCGCTCCGCCTGTTCATCATCAACCGCTCCTAAGACATCGTCTTAGGGGGTGCGCATCCACACCCGGGCGTTCGCACACCGAAGCAGCGCAAAGCGCTGCTTCGGTGCATATCGGCACTATAGACCGTGGGGACGAGCCTCAGTTGGTAAGCCGCTGTTTCAGCAGTGCGTTGACCTGCTGTGGATTGGCCTTGCCGCGGGTGGCCTTCATGACCTGGCCCACCAGGGCATTGAAGGCCTTGTCCTTGCCGGCGCGGTATTCCTCGACAGACTTCGGGTTTGCCGCCAGCACTTCCGCGACGATGCGCTCGAGCTCGCCGCTGTCGGACATCTGTCTGAGCCCCCGGGCCGCGATGATGGCATCGGCCTCGCCCTCGCCCGCCCACATGGCGGCGAAGACCTCCTTAGCCAGTTTGGTCGAGAGGGTGCCGTCCAGGACGCGGGCGAGCATCCCCGCCAGGTTGGAGGCGCCAATCCGGCTCTGGCTGATGTCCAGGCCCTCACGATTGAGGGCGGCGGACAAGTCACCCATCACCCAGTTGGCGACCAGCTTGGCCGCACGCGCCGCAGAGCCGTCTTCCGTGTGTGGGCCTTGGGAGCCGATCAGGGCGTCGAGGGCCGACTCGAAATACTCGGCCATCGCCCGCGAGGCGGTCAGGGTGGCGGCATCATAGGCGGACAGGCCAAAGTCGGCGCGATAGCGGGCCTGCTTGTGCTGCGGCAGTTCCGGCAAAGCAGCGCGAATGGCGTCGATCCAGTCTTCATCCAGCCGCACCGGCAGCAAGTCCGGGTCCGGGAAGTAGCGGTAATCATGCGCCTCCTCCTTGGTGCGCATCATGCGGGTCTCGCCGGTATCCGGGTCGAACAGCACGGAGGCCTGGCGTATGCTGCGGCCGTCCTCAAGCTCCCCGATCTGCCAGCGCGCTTCGTACTCGATAGCCTGTTCTAAGAAGCGGAAGGAGTTCAGGTTCTTGATCTCGCGCCGGGTGCCGAGGGTGTCGGAGCCCTTAGGTCGCACCGAGACGTTGGCGTCCACGCGGAAGCTGCCCTCCTGCATGTTGCCGTCGCAGATGCCGATCCAGGTCACCAGGGTGTGCAGCGCCCGGGCGTAGGCCACCGCCTCTTGTGCCGAGCGCATGTCGGGCTCGGAGACGATCTCCAGCAGCGGCGTGCCGGCGCGGTTAAGATCGATGCCGGTCATGCCGTGGAAGTCCTCGTGCAGGGACTTGCCGGCATCCTCCTCTAAGTGGGCGCGGGAGATGCGGATTACCTTCGTCTCGCCACCCACTTGGATGGCCAGCCGGCCTGCTTCGACGATGGGCAGTTCGTACTGGCTGATCTGATAGCCCTTAGGCAGGTCGGGATAGAAGTAGTTCTTGCGCGCGAAGACGCTCATCCGGTTGATTCGGGCGTCGATGGCCAGGCCGAAGCGGATGGCCCGCTCCACCGCGCCGCGGTTTAACACCGGCAACACGCCGGGCAGGGCTAAGTCCACCGCACAGGCCTGGGTGTTGGGCGCGGCGCCGAAGGCGGTGGAGGCGCCGGAGAAGATCTTGGACGCGGTGTTAAGCTGAGTGTGCACCTCTAGCCCGATGACAGTCTCCCATTGCATCGTCACAGCCCCCCGGGCACGCGACGATGCCAGTCCGTGGCCAGCTGGTACTGGTGCGCCACGTTGAGCATGCGTGCTTCGCTGAAGTAGTCGCCGATGATCTGCAGGCCGACGGGACGGCCGTCGTCGCCGAAGCCGCAGGGCACGGACATGCCCGGCAGTCCGGCCAGGTTGACGGCGACGGTGTAGATGTCTGATAGATACATCTGCACCGGGTCGGCGCGCTTGGCACCCAGGTCGAAGGCGGTGGTGGGCGCGGTGGGGCCCATGATCACGTCGCAGGCATCAAACGCCTCGGCGAAGTCCTGCGCGATCAGGCGGCGGAGCTTCTGCGCCTGCAGGTAGTAGGCGTCGTAATAGCCGTGCGACAGGACATAGGTGCCGATCATGATGCGCCGCTTGACCTCGGCGCCGAAGCCTTCAGCGCGGGTACGCTCGTACATGTCGGTGAGATCCGCATACTCGGGCGCGCGATAGCCATAGCGCACGCCGTCGTAGCGCGACAGGTTGGAGGAGGCCTCGGCCGGGGCGAGCACGTAGTAGACCGGCACCGACAGGCGGGTGTTGGGCAGGCTCAACTCGACCGTCTTGGCCCCCAGGCGTCGGTATTCGGCGATGGCCGCCTCCACCGCCCGGCCCACGTCCGCGGCCAGCTCCGCGCCGAAATACTCCTTAGGCAGGCCGATCCTGAGGCCAGCGAGGGGCTGGTTTAGGTCGCGCGTGTAGTCTTCGGCCTCGCGTTCTAAGCTGGTGGAGTCGCGGGCGTCGAAACCGGCCAGGACGTTCATGAGCAGGGCGCAATCCTCGGCCGAGGGGGCCATGGGGCCGCCCTGATCCAGGGAGGAGGCGAAGGCGATCATGCCGTAGCGGGACACCACGCCGTAGGTGGGCTTAAGGCCCGTGATCCCGGTCATGGCCGCCGGCTGGCGGATGGAACCGCCGGTGTCGGTGCCTGTGGCGGCGGGGCACATCCGGGCCGCCACCGCGGCGGCCGAGCCGCCCGAGGAGCCGCCGGGCACCGCGCGCTTATCCCAGGGGTTTTTGACCGGCCCGAAATACGAGGTCTCGTTGCTTGATCCCATGGCGAACTCGTCCATGTTGGTCTTGCCCAGGCAGGGCATGCCCGCCGCCTTGCAGCGTTCGATGACGTGGGCGTCGTAGGGCGCGACGAAGTCGGCCAGCATCTTGGAGCCGCAGGTGGTGCGCCAGCCCTCGGCGCAGAAGATGTCCTTGTGCGCGATGGGCACGCCCAGCAGGGGGCCGGTCTCGCCCCGTGCACGGCGCTCGTCGGCGGCAAGGGCCTCGGCCAGGGTGCGTGCCCGGTCGACGCTGATGAAGGCGTTCAGTTGCGGATTCAGACGCTCGATGCGGTCCAGGTAGTCCTGGCACAGCTCCACGCTGGAGGTCTTGCCATCGGCGAGCAGGGTGGCGAGTTGTTTGAGGGAGGCGTGCTGCATGCCGCTTACTCGATGACCTTGGGCACCAGGTATAGGCCCGCTTCCACCTGCGGGGCCACCGCCTGGAAGGCCTCGCGTCGGTCGGCCTCGGTCACCGCGTCCTCACGCAGGCGCTGCTGGACATCGCGGGCGTGCGCCATGGGTTCGATGCCCGCGGTGTCGACCGCCTGCATCTGTTCGATCAGGCCGAGAATGCCATTAAGTTGCGCCTGATAGCGGGCGGCCTCCTCCGCGTCCACCCGGATGCGCGCCAGGTGTGCGATGCGCTTGATGTCGTCTATCGAAAGCGACATGGTTTCACAACACCTTATTTCGTCAGGCCGCCTAGGTTACCATAGGCAGCTTGATTTTCTGACCCGCAGCTCACTTCCTAAAGCACACCCATACCATGATCGGATTCCTACGCGGTTATTTCTCCACCGACCTGGCCATCGACCTGGGCACGGCCAACACCCTGATCTACGTGCGCGGCCGCGGTATCGTGCTGGACGAGCCCTCGGTGGTGGCCATCCGCCACGAGGGCTCCACCGGCAAGAAGACCATCCAGGCGGTGGGCAACGAGGCCAAGCAGATGCTGGGCCGCACGCCCGGCAACATCCAGGCCATCCGGCCGATGAAGGACGGCGTCATCGCCGACTTCAACATCACCGAGCAGATGCTCAAGTATTTCATCAAGAAGGTGCACGACACGCGGCTGTTCCATCCCAGCCCGCGCATCATCATCTGCGTGCCCTCCGGGGCGACCCAGGTGGAGCGGCGTGCCATCCGCGAGTCGGCCATCGGCGCCGGCGCCCGCCAGGTGTACCTGATCGAGGAGCCCATGGCGGCAGCCATCGGTGCCGGGCTGCCGGTGGCCGAGGCCACCGGCTCCATGGTGGTGGACATCGGCGGCGGCACCACCGAGGTGGGCATCATCTCCCTGGGCGGCGTCGTCTATACCGCCTCGGTCCGGGTCGGTGGCGACAAGTTCGACGAGGCCATCATCAACTATATCCGCCGCAACTACGGCATGCTGATCGGGGAATCCACCGCCGAGGCGATCAAGAAGGCGATAGGCAGCGCCTTTCCTGGCTCGGAGGTGCGCGAGATGGAGGTCAAGGGGCGCAACCTGGCCGAGGGCATCCCGCGCAGCTTCACCGTCACCTCCAACGAGATCCTGGAGGCCTTGACCGAGCCTTTGAACACCATTGTCTCGGCGGTGAAGTCGGCCCTGGAGCAGACCCCGCCCGAGCTGGCGGCGGACATCGCCGAGAAGGGCATGGTGCTCACCGGCGGCGGCGCGCTGCTCAGGGACATCGACCGCCTGCTCATGGAGGAGACGGGCTTGCCGGCGATCGTCGCCGACGATCCCCTCACCTGCGTGGTCCGCGGCTCGGGACGCGCGCTGGAGGAGATGGACCGGCTCTCGACGGTGTTCACCAACGAATGACGCGACAGGTGCAACCTACGAGGTGCAAGGTGCGGGGGGGGAAACACCTTTCCCCTTAAGCCCAGCCTCGTCGACCCTGCCGCCCGACCCCCATGGCGACCCCCGCCCAGGCCCCCATGTTCGTGCGGGTGATGGGCCTGCCCTTGCGTCTCGCGCTCTACGTCCTGGCCAGTCTGGTCCTCATGGGGGTGGACGCGCGCTACGACACGCTCGGCCTGCTGCGCTCGGGCGTCGTGTCTGTCCTGCATCCGGTGCAGACCGGTCTCGCCCGCCCGTTCCATTATCTGCAGGATGCCCTCGACTTCTTCCAGGTGCACGGCCAGCTGGTGCGTGACAACCACAGGTTGCAGCAGGCGCAGCGGGCGCTCCTGCAGCAGCTACACGACCGCAGCCTGCTATATGCCGAGAACGTCCATTTGCGCAACCTGCTCGGCCTCGCGGTCCCCCCGGGCTATACCGCCTATGGCGTGGAGATCGTGCAGGCCATGACCAACCCGTTCTCGCGCAAGGTAATCGTCGATCGCGGCAGCCTGCAGGGCCTGTCCACGGGCTGGCCGGCGGTCGACGACATGGGTCTGGTCGGCCAAGTGACCCGGGTCTTTCCGACCAGCAGCGAGATCACCCTGATCACCTCGCGCGACCAGGACATCCCGGTCCAGGTCCTGCGCAACGGATTGCGGCTGATCGTCTCCGGCACGGGTCAGGACCGCCTGCTGGAGGTGCGTTTCCTAGACAAGCATGCCGATCTCCAGCCGGGCGACACCCTGGTGACCTCCGGTCTAGACGGGGTCTATCCCGCCGGCATCCCGGTGGCACGGGTCGTCGCCGTCGAGCCGCCCCGCCACACGCCTTTCGCGCGCGCGGTCTGTGCGCCTCTGGCCGGCGTCGGGCACCATCGTCAGATGCTCATCCTTAAGCGGCAGGCGCCGGCTGCGGCGCCCCTTTCGGCCGGTGCGGCGGCGCA
>DAITOH010000093.1:0-5609 GCA_036834225.1 Thiobacillaceae bacterium
TCGTGCGCGAGGCGCAGCAGATCGTCAGCGCCGCGCTGACCGGCTGATCACGCAAAAGGGCTACGGGGTCCGACCCAAGTAGCGCTCAAGTCGGGCTTTAGCCCAACTTACCACGACAATCCCACCTGCCCCCGCTCTCAGCGCAGCGGCAGCGTGAAGCTGAAGCTGACGTAGGGTTCCCGGTTATAGGGGTGTGAGGTCGGACCGTGATAGACCCGCCGCTCGTACACCACCGGCGACTCGTAGACCACCACGGCTGGCCGGTAGACCACGACCGGTGTGCGGTGGATCACGGTCGGCGGACCATAGACCGGGCGATGCGGCCGGTGATCCCGCCAATGCTGCCGGTTATCCCGCCAATCCTGCCCCCGGTCATGATCGCGGTATTCCCAGCCGCGGCCGTGATCGGCATGGGCGGGGAGGGTGGCGGCCAGGGCCCAGGCGCCCGAGAGGGCGATCAAGAGCGTGCGAGCAAGTGCTTTCATGTCCGTCTCCTTGGCAACGAGCCCGGCACAAGCCGCCTCACCCCGAGGCGGCCGCTACCCGGTTCTCGTACTGTCAGACTAGGAGACGCCGGTTACCGAGGCCGTTTCGAGTCGTAACCATTTGTTTCAGTGCAGTCCGCGAGTTTGCTATCGGACGACCCGGATCTTAACGCGCTGGTTGTAGCCCGCATCGACCAGCCGGGCTTGGCCGGCCGGTGCCCGACTGGCGCCGTAGGAGATGACGGACATGCGCTATAGGGGCACACCACCGCGGCCAGGCAGGTAGCCGGCGACCGCGTTGGCGTGGGCCTCCGCCAGCAGGTAGTTATATTCCACCGCGCCGCCATCGTCACTGTGACCCTGCATCTTGATCCAGCCGCCGCACGTCACGCGCGTCCAGTTCGTCCAGGTTGAGGGGATAGCGTGCCCGGTCTTTGGTCAGGGTCACGCTCAACAGGGTCTTGCCCTCGACGCGCCTGACGCCCTGCATGGCCTGGTTCAAGGCGTTCTGGCTTAAGGTGGCGGTCTGGCCGGTGCGGGTCTCGGCCAGATGGCGGTCCTGACCCTGGAGCTGGGCCTGCAGTGAGGCAAGACGGTCCTGCAGGGAGCGGGCCTACGCATCAGGGCTGCGAGCTGGGCCGCTGACGGCCTGCTAGGTGGCGCAGCCGGCAAAGGCGATGAGGGCAGTAGAGCGAGGGCCTCTGCCCGGAAGGAAGTTTGCTCGGGTCATGTCTTGATCTCTGTGGGATGTTTACTGGAATGCGGGGCGGTTGGACCACCCACGGCAAGAGTCTAGTGCATGGGCGTGAATCGGACTGTGTTCTGTACTGATTCCAACGTGACGCAAGGCGTGGTTGTTGTCGTCCATGCATCTTGCGGTCTGTGCACTGCCCGGCCCACCAACCCGGTTGTGTAGCGGTCGATCGGGGTGGGGGTCGGCATGGCGGCCGCAGCCTGTGGGGCTGGCGCTCTGTCTCGCTAGCAGCCGCCGGGGCCGGTACGGCCTCCTACCTAGGCAAGGGGCCGCACTGACGGATATAGGCCTTGCGCTCGCTAATGGCGCGGCGCTGGCCTTTTTTCCGTTCCGCAGCTTCATCGAGGGAGGGGGACTCCAGCATCCTGATCACCTCCAGCTGGCGGGCGCAGGCCAGCGCCTGTCTCTCTGCCTCGGCCTCGCGTTTGCGCCGCTCCGCCTCCTCCTTGGCCTCGCGCTGGCGCAGGCGTTCGGCTGCGGCGAGGTCGGACTTCGCTCGCGCACGCGCCTGGGCTACGGCGGCAGCGTCGGGTGCCGTGGACGGCGGGGCGACAGGCAGCGTCTCGAAGCCGGGTGGACAGGGAGACGATTGGTAGAGAATGCGATCGCCTAGCCGGCATTTGCGCACTTCGCCGGCCGATGCAGGCCAGGCTAGATAGATCAGCATCAAGGCAAGGGCGGTCAGGGGGTGGGGGCGCATGTCATAGGCATCGTTCAGACCGTGCACATCATAGCCCGATGTCCCGGCATTCGGACATCGGGTAAACACTCAGCGCGGCGGCGGGTGTGGCGACCCGCCTGCTGCCAGGTCGCACCGGCAGTCGCTCTGGCGCTCCTGGATGGTCGCGAGGTATTCCGTCAGGATGCGTTCGCGACCCTCGGGAGGGGTCCGGACGAGTGCATCCCTGAAGCTGCGGCATTCATGCGCCAGGATCAGGCGATGACATCCGGCCTCGATTTCCAGCACGGTCGGGTTCGTCTGCGCGGTCTGTGCACCGGCGCTGGGGTAGGAGGGGCCGAAGGCCGCCATGACCAGCATCACCACCATCCAGTTGCTTCCCATGTCACCTCCCGTCGTCGTCAGTCCCCAACATCGAGGGTTTGCATAGGCTAAGCGCCAATTGTTACAGCAATGATCATGCCAATCGCGATCGGCGTGGTCGAACTTGGGCTAACGGCATTGAAACGGGCTTGAACAGGTGGTTTAGGGTCGATGGGCAACCAAGCTCGCTCTTAAAGGCGCACAACATGCCCTTGGAGAGGGTGCGGCGCAGAACCGCGTTGACGCCCTGCACTTGGTTATCTCCTGCGCCACAGGGCTCTCAACACCGATCGGTAGAGACTTGTGATAGGCCGTCCTCAGTTGCAGATGGGCGAGGGGGGATACCCAGTGCCAGCAGGACAGCTGCCGTAGTCAGCAGCACGACGACGGCGCGTCGCATGACGAAGTGACTGAAGGCATACCAGCGACGCTTGGCCTCCCGACAGGCCTGGCGGCGGATCAACAGCAGCAGGGACAGCCGTTCGATGCGCCCGCCCAGGAGGGCGAGCAGGGCCGGCAAGACCAGGACGGCGGTGAGCATGGCCACGCTCACGCCGATACCGGCCGCCAGGGTCATGTTTAGCCCAACCTGCATATCCTCGATACATCAAGCGCCGAGGTCACCATGGAAAATCCGGGTCAAGGCCATGGCGTGGATTGCCGATACGTACTACGCTATGGACATGAAGCAAAACCGCACCCACCGCGACAAACTTGTCGGGGTCAACCCGATGCGGCTTCGCTTGTTGTCGGCGCTCCTTGCGCTGGGGCTAATCAATCCGGTGATGGCTGCGCCCACCGGCGGGCTGGACACGGCACCGGTCGTGAAGGCGCAGTTCCAGAAGACACCCAACAGGACGGAGCCCGAGGTCAAGCTGGACCCCATGGTCTTGCTGCGGGCATTGAGCGCCTACCTGACACCGGATGACATCAACGAGTTGTCCCTCTACCTGCGCGATGTGGTGGTTGACATCCTCAGGGGGACCCAGGACGCCACGCTGCCGCCAGACCTGGCCTTCAAGCTGGCGGTGCTAAAGAAGCGGTTCCGCAAAGAGGGCGATGTCTACATGCAACAGGCCCTGCGCAATCTGGACCGTGACCTGAGGCGTTTCCTCCAGGGCCTGCCGGTACCCGTCCAGCTCCCCGAGTTCCGCACCGCCGTCGGCGAGTAGCCGCCAGCAGGGTTAACGCCACGACGGCGTCCGGGACTGCGAGGTGGCGCCGATCGGCCGCGTCCTGCCGGGCCTGCGCGCGGCTTAGCGGCTGATCGGCTTATAGCGGATGCGCTTGGGCCTCGCCCCTTCCTCACCCAGTCGCTTCTTCTTATCCGCCTCGTATTCCTGGTAGTTGCCGGCGAAGAAGGTCCATTGCGAGTCGCCCTCGGCGGCCAGGATATGGGTGGCAATGCGGTCGAGGAACCAGCGGTCGTGGCTGATCACCAGCACGCAGCCGGCGAACTCGAGCAGCGCATCCTCCAGCGCGCGCAGGGTCTCCACGTCGAGATCGTTGGAGGGCTCATCAAGCAACAGCACGTTGCCGCCCTGAATTAGAGTCTTGGCCAGATGCAGCCGCCCGCGCTCGCCGCCGGAGAGCTTGCCGACGATCTTGCCCTGGTCGGCGCCCTTGAAATTGAAACGGCTTAGATACGCCCGGCTGGGCATCTCGAAGCGGCCGACGGTGATGACATCGCGGCCCTCGGCGATGGCTTCGAACACCGTCTTGTCGTCCGGCAGCCCCTCGCGCGACTGGTCCACCGCGGCAATTCTGACCGTCGGGCCGATGACGATCTCGCCGGCATCCGGTTTTTCCCGGCCCTGGATCATGCGGAACAGGGTGGACTTGCCGGCGCCGTTGGGGCCGATGATGCCGACGATGGCGCCCGGCGGCACGCTGAAGCTCAGGTTGTCTATCAGCAAGCGCTCGCCGTAGGCCTTGCTCACCCCGTTGAACTCGATCACCTTGTCGCCCAGGCGCTCGCCCGGCGGGATGAAGATCTCCTGCGTCTCGTTGCGCCGCTGGTACTCGATGCTGCTCATCTCCTCGAACCTCGCCAGCCTGGCCTTGCTCTTGGCCTGGCGGGCCTTGGGGTTGGAACGCACCCACTCCAGCTCCCGCTTCATCGCCTTCATGTGCGCGTCGATCTGCTTCTGCTCCTGCTCAAGCCGCGCCTCCTTCTGCTCCAGCCAGGAGGAGTAATTGCCCTTCCAGGGGATGCCCTGGCCGCGGTCTAGCTCCAGGATCCACTCGGCAACGTTGTCCAGGAAATAGCGGTCGTGGGTCACGGCCACCACGGTGCCCGGAAAACGCGTGAGGAACTGCTCCAGCCACTCCACGGATTCGGCATCCAGGTGGTTGGTGGGCTCATCCAGCAGCAGCATGTCGGGCTTGGACAAAAGCAGCTTGCACAGGGCCACCCGGCGCTTCTCGCCGCCGGACAGGTGGCCGATCTTCGCCTCCCACGGCGGCAGCCGCAGCGCGTCGGCGGCGATCTCGAGCTGGTTTTCCGTGTCGCTGCCGGCCGCGGCGATGATCGCCTCCAGGCGGGCCTGTTCCTCGGCTAGCTTCTCGAAGTCCGCATCCGGTTCGGCATAGGCGGCGTAGACCGCCTCCAACTGCCGTTGCGCCTGTATCACCTCGCCCAGGCCGGCCTCGACCTCCTCGCGCACGGTCTTGGCCGGATCCAGCTGCGGCTCCTGCGGCAGATAGCCGATGGAGATGCCCGGCTGCCACTGCACCTCGCCCTCGAACTCCTTGTCCACCCCGGCCATGATGCGCAGCACGGTGGACTTGCCGGCGCCATTGAGGCCCAGCAGCCCGATCTTGGCGCCGGGGAAGAAGGATAGCGAGATGTCCTTGATGATCTGCCGATTGGGCGGGACGACTTTGCTCACGCGGAGCATGGACATGACGTACTGGGCCATGGGAGTGGGGTTCCTCGGATTCAGAGCGGTTGAATGTCGCCGCCGTAGCGGCCGAATACCTGGTCGCCGGTGACCAGCCTAATCTGCTCGTAGCGGGCCTGGGGGATCAGCAGCCGATCGAAGGGGTCGCTGTATAGAGGCGGTAGCTCGGTTGACATGCCGTGCTCTAGGGTCACAGCTAGCGGCCTCATGCCCGACTCCCGTGCTGCCGCGACCAGTTCACGGGGGAGACTGGCAGCTTGCCGAACTTGAACTTGTCGGCTGCCTCCCAGACGGACGCCGCCGATAGGTGGCATCTAGAATCGTCGATTATGGCCTGCGCCTGTGCATCCAGCCGCGAATGGCCGGTAGACCACCACAGGGCGACGTGGGTATCTAGCAACAGGTGGGCCATCATCCCAGATTGT